>JAUIKL010000019.1 GCA_030430625.1 Gemmatimonadota bacterium | reverse complement strand
TCGGTGTCCATGGCGGCCCAGTCGGCGGGCACGACCGAGTCTCCGAGCCAGGTCGAGGCCGCGGTCCCGAAGACGCGAACACCGACGTAGGGCGCCCACACCGGTACCGTGACGACGATCGACGACATGGCGTAGGCGCGCCCGGCGTAGCTGCGGTAGTCGTGGCCCAGGAGGGTCTCACGACCACCGATCAGGAAGAGTGACTGGCTGGGCGCCCCGGACGTGGTCCCTCCGCCGGACAGGCTCACGTCCGCGTGCCACGGACTTCCCGTGATGCGCCACCGAGTATGACCGTCGATCCGACCGAAGCCGGAGCCCTCGATGCGACCCAGCGTCGTCGTCACGGTGAGGTCGCCGCGGCCGGGGAGGGGCGAGCGCGCGGTCACGTCGAGCGTGGCCATCGTGCCCTCGTCGATCGAGCGAACCGGCCGGAACTCCGTTTCGGGCCCGTCCGAGACGACGTCGAGTGCGCCCACGTGCTCCTCGAGTGTGGCGGAGACGGCCCAGCTCCGTTCCGCACCCCATCGGACAGCCAACGTCGCCCCGCGCCGGAAGTACGGGTCGAGGTAGTCTTTCGATCCCGTTGCCGACGAGATGGTGTTCTCGAGCGGTGTGGAGCCCGGAAAGCCGCCGATGTCCCCGACATCGTCGAAGCGGCCTTCCAGCGAAATCGCGCGCCGGCCGGAGCGGTGGGTCAGCGTGACGCCTCCGGACGGGCGGGATCGACCGAAGGCGTATCCTGCGCGGGTGCGGAGGTCGAGTCGGCCCGTGGGCCGGAACGTCACACCGCCGCCGAGGAAGACCCCCTCTGCGCGGTTGAAGCGAGCGAAGTCCGAGACACCGTCTCCGAACAGCCGGACGCGGGCCAGACCACTCAGGACTTCGTCCTCGACCACTTCCCGGACCTGCTCTTCCACCGCCTCCATCGAGGGTGACTCGACGAGTCCACCACTCTCCTCGAGGTCGTCGAGAAGGCCCCGCTCGAAGGGGAAGGCCTCTCGGCTGGCCAGGGAAAGGGAGCGCACGGGGGCGCCTCTGAAGAGGCCGGGCGCGAGGTCGACGTTGAAGTCGTAACCACTCACCCTGAACCGCTGTCGGATCACGCTCCCCGACTGGAAGTCCAGAAAGGGTGCCTCCCGGCGAATCTCGGTCTCCTGTCGCCAGGGGAGCCAGTACCGGTCGTCCCACAGTGAGTTGTCGAGGGAGACTCGGATGTAGTCGAGCGTCTCGTCGACGTAGCTGGCGGGTGTGAAGGAGAAGTTCATCCGGACGATCGAAGCCCGATCGCGGTCGACGAAGAGGGTGCCGATGTAGCCCGGCTGCGACATGTCCTTCGGTCGAACCTGGATCTCGTAGACGCGGACCTGGGCGAGGCCGTCCGAGTGGGTGATGCTCAACGAGTCGGCCAACCGGTAGTCGTAGCTTCTCCGCCCGCTCTGCGACGTCGGGTGGGGGACGGCATCGACCTCGTCTCCGTCACCGAAGCGAATCGACTCACCGAAGTCGTCGGTCACGACCGTCAGATGGTCGAGGTGATACCGGACGCGGGTCGGCAGAAGTTTCTCGTCACGCATGCCGACGATCGTCTGTCGTGTCTGGCCGGGGGAGCGCCAGAGGACCTCGAGGGCGACCTGGTCGGCCTTGATCAGGACGCGCTCTCCATCGTCCGGACGATCCAGGAAGAAATAGACGTATCCACGTGCGTCAGCACGGTAGGTACGAAGGTCGGGGTCCCCCGCGGCGTCTTGCCGGACCTCGGTCGCGCGCTCGATCAGGCTCAGGACGCGCGCCGAGTTCCACTGTTCGTCGGTCGCACCTCCGGTCAGGGTCTCCGAGACCGTCTGCGCGGTCGCTGGAGTGGACGCAACGAGGAAGGACATCGTCACGAGGAGGCTCGAGACGAGGCGCGCCCGTGGAGGGGCGGTGCGTGGGGTCGATCGGTCGGAAGGCACGCCGATCTTACAGGCCAGCCGGGCGGACCGTTCCCACCCCGTACGACGAAGGCCCCGCCTCATCGGCGGGGCCTTCGTTGTTCAGTCGGACCTTCGGATCGCGTCAGTTCGCGTTCCAGAATCCCGAGAGAGACTCACCGTGCGGGCTCTCGCGCAGCTTCTCGAACGCCCGGTTCCGAATCTGCCGGATGCGCTCACGCGTCACACCGAGGAGCGAACCGATTTCTTCGAGCGTACGCTCTTCACCGTCGTCGAGACCGTAGTAGAGGTAGAGGATCTTCCGCTCGCGCTCGGTCAGGTAGCTCTCGAACATCGATTCGAGGAACTCACGCCGTGCGATGGCCTCCACATCCTCTTCGATGTCGGCGGCCGCGGCTCCGGCGAAGCGCTCACCGAAGGACGCGCTGTCCCGGTCGCCCCGGTCGATCGGAGCATCGAGGCTCAGTTCGGAAGCGGCCACGCGGCGCAGGGCGCGGATGGTGTCCACGGGCTCGTCCATCTCGTCCGCGATCTCCTGATCGGTCGGCGAGCGGCCGAGCGACTGGGTGAGTGCGGTGTTCGTGCGGGCGAGCTTCGCGAGGTTCGAATTCTGGTTGAGCGGAATTCGGACCGAACGGGTTTGTTCGGCCAACGCCTGCAGCACGGTCTGACGGATCCACCACACGGCGTAGGAGATGAACTTCACACCCTTGTCGGGATCGAACTTCTTGACCGCCTTGAGAAGCCCCTCGTTCCCGATACACACGAGCTCGGCCAAACCCAGCCCGCGCCCCTGGTATTTCTTCACGTACGAGATGACGAAACGGAGGTTGGCTGTCACCAACCGTTCGGCCGCTTCCTTGTCTCCGACGCGCGCGCGGCGAGCGAGTTCACGCTCCTCGCGGGGGTCCTGAATAAGGGGGTACTTCTCGACGTCCTGCAGGTACTGGTCGAAGGAATCCAGGCCACGAGAGGAAGAAAACATTCGTTTTCGCCGGTCCTCGATCTGCGGGGTCGGGGAACTCCGACCGGACAACGAAGCCTCCCGACAAACCCGCGTGGGGATTGGTCTTGGGGGGAGGCTCAGGGGGGACGGTCAGAGATATTTCAGGGTGAAAACGAAGGTATAAAAGCGTGTTTCCGAGGTCAAAGGTTTTTTTTCGTGAGCGCGCAAGATCAAGCTGTGCAACGCGATCCACGCCTACCCGTTCGGTTCCGGGAACTCGGACGCCAGGCTCTGCGCGCTGGGTCCTCCTCGATCGAACAGCACGTAGCCGCCGGCACTCGGGTCCCGTAGATCCACCCGCCGGAAATAGTCCGCATCGCGCACCCCACCGAGCCCGGGGTCGCTCAGGTCGACCTTCTTCACCGAACGCCCGGAGCGGTACACGAAATACGGGCGCTCCTCGTTCATGACGAGCCAGCCGGCCGCGAAGCGGGAGACACCGGGCAGCCGACGTGCGCCGACCGGAGCTCCGCGCATGGCCCCTCCGGATGGCTGCTCGACCTCCGCGGAGAAGGCGTCGGGAACCCACGAGGGCATCTCTTCGGCTCCACGCCATCGCCGGAGGCCGAAGGAAACGAACACTCTTCGGACGAAAAGAACGATCGCGTAGCCGAAAGCCCGGGCATGGGACGGTGCGAACGGCACCGCGGCGAGGAGCACGACGGCTGCACCGACCGCTGCGACCCGCGGCGCGTCGAGGGTCCACGAGACCACACCCAGGACGGCCACGTCTTCGAGTAGGGAGAGGAGGAGGACCGATGGCGGCCGATCGGCGTCGAGCCATCTCAGGACGGCGCCGCCCGAGCGGACCGCGTGCGCGGTCGAAGCCAGGACGCCCCCGACGAGGCATCCGGCTGCGACGACCGCGGTCGGCTGACCATCGAGCAGCAGGAGCGCCAGGAGGGCTCCGGAGACGGGCCGGATGATGGCGTGGAAGGCGTTCCAAACGAGCGCGGTGAGAGAAAAGCGCTCGGCGCCGAACTCGAGGAGGTAGAACGCACCCAACATGATGAGGACGCCGGGCGGGTCGAGGTCTCCCAGTGCTCCTGGAAGCGGGGTGTCCCAGAGGCCGATCGTCGGAGCGGCCCCGAGGAGGAGCAGGGTGAGATAGAGATCGACGCCCGCGGCCATCGCCAGGGGCGGGAGAGCGAGGATCTCGATCGGAAGCTCCGGCATCCTTGATTGTAACACCGGCCCCTCGTGCGCAGGGACCTTTGACAGGTTGCCGGCTTGGCGTGAGGATCATCGCCCTGTCGGCCTCGCCGAGCGCCGTCACGAGCCAAGAACCCACCGACGACTCCATGTCCGACCGACGTCAGGAAGCCCTCGACTACCACGCCAACGGCCGCCCCGGAAAGATCGAGGTCGTCTCGACCAAATCCGTGGCCACGGCCCGTGACCTCACGCTCGCCTATTCGCCCGGTGTGGCCGAGCCGTGTCGGGAGATCCACGAGAACCCGCTCGACGTGTTCAAGTACACGGCCCGCGGGAACCTCGTGGCGGTCGTATCGAACGGGACGGCGGTCCTCGGGCTCGGCAACATCGGGCCGATGGCGGCGAAGCCGGTGATGGAGGGCAAGGGCGTCCTCTTCAAGAGCTTCGCGGGGATCGACGTCTTCGACCTCGAGGTCGGCTCCGAGAAGGCGGAGGACGTGATCAAGTTCTGCGAGCTTCTCGAACCGACCGTGGGCGGCATCAACCTCGAGGACATCTCGGCGCCGGACTGCTTCGTGATCGAGCGCACACTCAAGGAGCGGCTCGACATTCCGGTCTTCCACGACGACCAGCACGGGACGGCCATCATCGCCGGGGCCGCGTTGATCAACGCCCTGGACATCACCGATCGGAAGATCGACGAGGTGCAGGTCCTCTTCAGCGGTGCCGGCGCCTCGGCGCTGTCCACGGCCGAGCACTTCCAGCGGCTCGGGGTGCCCGCAGAGAACATTCTGATCGTCGACTCGAAGGGTGTGATCTACGAAGGCCGCGAGGAGGGGATGAACGAGTACAAGGCCCCCTTCGCCGTCCCGACGGAGAAGCGAACTCTGGAAGAGGCCTTCGAAGGCGCGGACGTCTTCATCGGTCTTTCGGTGAAAGGGTTGGTCACCAAGGAGATGGTGGCGTCCATGGCCGACAACCCGATCATCTTCGCCCTCGCGAACCCGGATCCGGAGATCCTTCCGGAAGAGGTGGCCGAGGTCCGCAGCGACGCGATCATGGCTACGGGTCGGTCGGACTATCCGAACCAGGTCAACAACGTTCTCGGCTTCCCCTTCATCTTTCGAGGTGCACTTGACGTTCGGGCGAAGGGCATCAACCACGAGATGATGCTCGCCGCCACGCGGTCACTCGCGGAACTCGCACGCGAAGAGGTCCCCGAGTCGGTCCGGGGTGCGTACGACGGCTCGGAGATCGTCTTCGGGCGCGAATACCTCATCCCCAAGCCGTTCGACAGCCGGGTCCTCTTCCATGTGGCTCCCGCCGTGGCCCAGGCGGCCATGGAAAGTGGGATGGCACGGGTCGACGTCGATCTCGACGAGTATCGGGACCGGCTGCGTGCCAGCCTGGGTCCCGGGCGCGAAGTCATGCGCTGGATGACGGATCGTGCTCGACGGAAGAAGGCCCGGGTGATCTTCCCGGAGGGGCACAACGACACGGTGATCCGCGCCGCCGCCCAACTCGTCGAAGACGGGATCTGTCACCCGGTCCTGCTCGGCCGCCCGCCCCGGATCGCGGAGAAAGCGGAGGCACTCGGGGTGGATCTCGATGGTGTCGAGATCATCTATGCGGCCGAGCAGAACGATCAGCGGCACGAGTTCGCCGAGGCGCTCTTCCGCAAGCGCGGCCGCAAAGGGCTGACGCTGGCCGAGGCGGAGTGGAATCTGTACAAGCCGATCTACTTTGCTCTCTCGCTCCTCGAGAAGGGCGAGGTCGATGCGCTCGTCTCGGGTATCGAGGCGAACTACGCCGAAGCCCTCCGACCGTGTCTACACGTCATCGGTCCGCGCCCTGGCGGAAACGGGCGTGTTGCGGGCCTCGACATGCTCGCCTTCCCCGACCGCGAGTTGCTCTTCTTCGCGGACACGACCGTGAGCATCGAGCCCGATGCGAGAGCGCTGGCCGAGATCGCGGTGCAGAGTGCCGAGTTCGTCCGCGAGCTGGGTATCGAGCCTCGGATCGCCATGGTCACCTTCTCGAACTTCGGCTCCGTCCAGCACGACGAGGCGCGGCGCGTCTCGGCGGCGGTCGAGATGGTTCGGGCCATGGACCCCGATCTCGAGATCGACGGCGAGATGCAGGCGGACACGGCCGTCGACGCCATCAAGCTCCGCAACATCTACCCGTTCTCCCGGCTGTCGGGGCCGGCGAACGTCCTCGTCTTTTCGAGACTCTCGGCCGCGAACGCATCGTACAAGCTGCTGGGTGAACTCGGGGGAGCGGACGTCATCGGGCCCGTGCTACTGGGCATGGCCAAGCCCGTGCACATCCTCCAGAGGGGTTCGAGTCTACAGGACGTCCTGAACCTTGCGACGATTGCTTCGGTGGACTGGCAGGCTCGAAGTGGGCACATTTGAGATCTGACCCCGGCGCCTGGCGGCGGGGCCTTTGCATTTTCGTCCCATCGATTTCGGCGGCCCCCCTGACGCTTGGTTTCGCGAAACCGGCGATGCGCCGGTAGGCCGTCGTGCATTTCCTACGGAGAGTTGGATGACCAACGACACGGCGGCCTCGGGGAGCGGCAAGAGCCTCGCCTCCCACGGCCTCGCCCCCAGGGGCGAAGTGTTCTGGAACCTGTCGCCTGGTAGCCTTTACGAGCATTCCTTCGCCATCGGCGACGGCCGGCTGGCCCACATGGGCGCGATCTCGACGGTGACCGCGCCACACACGGGCCGCTCACCCAACGATCGGTTCGTCGTCCGGGACGAGAACTCCGAAGACGTGGTCGACTGGGGCAAGGTGAACGTGCCCGTGACGACCGAGCACTACGAGGCGCTGCGCGCCGATGTCGTCGACTTCCTGAACGCGAAAGACCTCTTCGTCCAGGACGCCCGCGCCGGGGAGCACCCGACCCTCGGGATCAACGTGCGGGTCGTCAGCGAGAGCCCGTGGCACTCGCTCTTCGCCTACAACATGTTCCTCCGCCTTTCGGCCGAGGAGCTGGCGGGCTTCGAGCCCGACTTCACGGTTCTCCACGCCCCGCACCTCGAGGCGGATCCGGCGCGGCACGGCTCGAACTCCTCCACCGCCATCATGGTGAACTTCACCCGTCGTGAGGTCCTCGTGACCGGCACGCGCTACGCGGGTGAGATCAAGAAGTCGATCTTCTCGGTGCTGAACCACCGTCTGCCCGACGCCGGCGTCTTCCCGATGCACTGTTCGGCGAACACCGGTGAAAAGGGCGATGTCGCGCTCTTCTTCGGCCTGTCGGGCACGGGTAAGACCACACTCTCGGCGGATGCGTCGCGCGGTCTGATCGGTGACGACGAGCACGGCTGGGGCCCCGACGGGGTCTTCAACTTCGAGGGCGGCTGCTACGCGAAGACGATCCGCCTCTCCCCCGAAGGAGAGCCCGAGATCTACCGGGCCACGCGGATGTTCGGGACGATCCTCGAGAACGTCGTCCTCGACGACGACACCCGCGAGATCGACTACGACGACGGATCGATCACCGAGAACACGCGGGCCTCGTACCCGATCCACTACATCCCGAACGCGGTGCTCCCGAGCCGGGGCGGACAGCCGCAGAACGTCGTCTTCCTGACGGCCGATGCGTTCGGCGTGCTGCCTCCGATCTCCCGGCTCAGCCCCGAGCAGGCCATGTACCACTTCCTGTCGGGGTACACGGCCAAGGTGGCCGGGACCGAGCGGGGTGTGACCGAGCCGGTCGCGACCTTCTCGGCGTGTTTCGGTGCGCCCTTCCTCCCGCGCCACCCCGGTGTGTACGCGGAGATGCTGGGTGACAAGCTCCGCGAGCACGGTGCCTCCGTCTGGCTCGTGAACACCGGATGGAGCGGTGGTGGCTACGGCGTCGGCAGCCGGATGAAGCTGGCGTACACGCGTGCCATGGTGAACGCGGCCCTGGCCGGCGACCTCGACAACGTCGAATACGCGGCGGATCCGGTCTTCGGCGTGTCGGTTCCGACCGAGGTGCCGGGTGTCCCGGACGCGGTACTCCGACCCCGTGAGACGTGGGCGGACGAGGCGGCGTACGATGCGGCCGCGACCAAGCTGGCCAGCATGTTCCGCACGAACTTCGAGAAGTTCGCGGGCCAGGTGCCCGACGCCGTGAGGGCGGCCGGGCCGCAGTAGGCCGTAGGGCGTGAACCGCCGACGCCTTCGGGTGGTCGGGCGGAGTAGGGAGAGCGAGGCGGGCACCCGACCGGGTGCCCGCCTCTTCTCGTTCTACACGACCGTGCGTCGTCGCTGGGCCAGGAAGGCCCAGAACAGGAAGAGCACGAGGGTCAGCGTGCTACCGGCGGTGGTGGCGCGCACGAGTTCGGGTCCAGCCGGGTCGGTCCCTCGGGTCCGGTCGACCCACTCCGCGACCCATGTGCCGGCGTCCGTCCCGAACGCGGCCTCGAAGGCCTCACCGACGTCGAGGTCCGACGACCAGAACCGCTCGAACGCCTCGGGGCCGAAGTCCTGTTCGAGGTCGTGCAGGAGGTAGGGGTCGTACTCGGTCAGCCCCCGGAAGCCCGTAGCGTCGTGATCGGCCCATAGGACCGGGGACTCCTCGACCAGACGTCGACTCCGATCTCGGACCCCGGAGTTCGCGCCCGACTCGGGTCGCAGGAAGGCGGTGGCGCAGCCCTCTGTCTGCCTCGCGAGGCACTGCTGGACCGCGAGCGGTCGCTGGTTCCAGCGGACTCCGAAGACCCAACGTTCGGGGTAGGTGCGGACGTCTCGAGCCGGGCCGTGTTCCAGGCCGAAGTGGGCCGCTCCGGCCGACAGCCATCGCTCGATCGAAGTGCTCG
This sequence comes from Gemmatimonadota bacterium, assembly GCA_030430625.1. GTDB lineage: Bacteria > Gemmatimonadota > Gemmatimonadetes > Longimicrobiales > Gaopeijiaceae > UBA2589. The sequence goes on along the minus strand of JAUIKL010000019.1, from coordinate 24,194 downwards.
GCATCCCGTACCGAAGCAGCCAGGCGCAGAGACCGAGGGTGCTCGTCCGGGACCCGACCGTGCTCGATCGGGTGAAGTGACCCATGACTTGCCGGGGCATCCGCCACTCGTGGACGACGTTGACCGCCATGCAGTAGGGCTCGTCGTCGCGCTCACCCGTGAGGTACTCGGTGCGGTGGTACGCGCGGCGCGGCGCATCCGGATGGTGACCGACGTCCGGATCCTGCCACACCATCGCGAAGCGCATGCGCGGTTCCGGCGCGAGCCGTTGGGCGTCGGCCTCGACGAGGCGCGTCAAGCGGTCGACCTGCTGCGGAGCGATGTCGATGCCCGCCGGAACGATGACCTGGACGTCTCCGGCCTCCGGGGCCCTGACGTCGGCCGAGAGAGAGTCCGACCACTGGAGTCTGGCCAGGATCCGGCTCGACATGGTCAGCTCGTCCTCCAGCGATTCCAGACGGATCTGTTCCGCCGACTTCAGCTTCCACCCCGTGGCGAGGTTCTGACTCGGCGGTAGGGCCCATAACGCCACCAGCGCACACCCGGTAAGGCACGAGCCGACGAAGTGTTTCATCCCAAACGCCATCTCGTGCTCCTTGCGGCCAGGGCTCCGAAGAATGCGATCCACAGGAGCGTCAGCGCTCCGTGTGGCACGAGTGAGCCGTAGCTCACGGGCCGGGCCTCCAGGACCCGTTCCATCCAGCCGTCGACGAGGTCGTCGACAGCCACGCCGGAGGCGTATTCGAGCGCTTCCGTGGGGGTGTGGGTCGGATCCAGGGTCAGCCGGCTCCACGCCCCGTACCCGCCTCGCTCGAGGGCGTACGCCACCAAACTCGATCGGACCTCTCCGTCGAAGGGGATCGCGAGTCCCCCCGCGAGGCGGAGCACGCTGTCGCACATGGCCTGGTCGGCGTCCTGCAGACACGACTCCCATTGCCTGTCGTCGATCTTCCACGCCGTGGCACCCAGTGCGCGGACTCTCTCCCGCCGCTCGGCAGGTGAATACCACGTGGCGATGCGGTCTGCGCCCACTCGGGGGAGCCCGCGCTCCGGCCCGAAGACCGGTGCGAGCCACACGCCCGGGTCACCCTCGGCGATCTCGACGTCGAGGCCCATGGCGCTGGCGCAGGCCGCCGCGTCTCCCGCCAAGCAGTCGCGTGCCGCGATCGATCGGGTGAGTGCGGCTGACCGATACGTGTCCGCCCAGTCCCGGTCGGCGAGAGGGTTGTTCCCGGTCCACATCGGGAGCGACCGCGGCTGGGGCACGCCGTCGACCGTGTAGGGATTCGTCAGGTCGTAGTAGAGCACGGTGGAGATCGCGTCCCGGACCATCTGCACGATTTTGTCTCGGTCGACGGTCTCGGACTGCTCGATTCCCGCCCGGTATCGCCCCGGCTCGACATAGATCGGGTGCAACTCGTCGCTCCACTGGAAGACGAAGCGGGCGTCGGAGGCCGCCGGACTGCGGTCGATGTCGGCGAAGTGCTCTGTCCACACCTCGGAGAAGATGTCCCGAGCCACTTCGACCTGCCCGACCGGGGTGATGACGGTCAGGAGACCGATGGCCAGCGTGTCGACGGCTGCCGACTCCGCGGCGACGATCCGTCGAACGTCTTCGACCCGTGCATTCCGGGCGTCACGTGCGGCTTTCGCCTCTTCGACGAGGGGCGCGAGGCTGTCGATATGGGACCACAGCCGAGTCATCCGCTCCTGCACGCTCTCCTCTTCGGGCATCTGTGCTCGGACCGGCGCGGCCGTCGCGAACAGCCCCAAGGCCAGCACCGGCCAGAAGCGCCTAGACATCGATCAGCGCCCAGTTGCCGGTGAAGACCTGGAACGGCCCCGGCGCTTCGACGAGGGTCCGCATGACGGCTTCGAGGACATGTGTGTCTGCGAAATACGGAAAGAACCCGGCGAGGAGTTCGTTCCCCAGCGTGCCCAGGACGACGAGTCCGACCACCCCCGACAGAACTTTCACCGTCGTGGCCTTGGTCCCGGAGGCGAAGGCGAACAACAGGCCGTACATCAGGAACAGGGCGAAGAGGTAGCGGACCGCGAGCTGGTTCGGATACGTCCTCAGGCCGACCGGGAGGGACACGGAGAGAGAGGCTACGTGCGCGCCGAGCCACAATCCCGCGGCCGGGATGAGCGCCAGAGTGAAGCCTGCCAGCAGCTTGTTCAGGACGTACTCGAAGCGGGTGACGGGCAGGCTCAGCGCGTACACGTGGTTGAACTGGTGGTCCCAGTTCCACGCGGACAGCGCGAGCACCGCGCCGATCCCTGCAGCCAGTGCAGGGAAGAGGTAGAGGAAGTCGTTCAGCTCGCTGACGATCTGATACGCCTGTAGGCTGGCCGTGGGAGAGCCGTTCGGTGATCCCATCCCGCTCACGAGGAGGAGGGGGAGGCCGAACGAAGCGATCACCGCTGGAACCAGCGCGAAGCGGACTTGCTTCCAGTGCAGGAAGAGAAGGGCTTTGTACACGTCAACCTCCGTTCGTGTGTTGAGGCCTGGAGGACCGGAGGAGCTCGACGAAGCCCTCCTCGAGGTCGAGGTCGATGACGTCGCGGACGGTCGCGCCGACGCCATCGAAGTAGTACCGCATGGGGGGCTCCCAATCGCGGACGATCCACGTCTCGATCGAGCCGCGGCCGTTGTCACGAGCGCGACTGAGCAGGGTGAATGGGATCTCGATCGGCACCTCGGGTGCGTTGGCGACCCGGAGCCGCTTGATCCCGTTCTTGAAGCTCTGCATCGGCAGTTCCGCTACGAGGCGGCCCCCGTCCATCACGCCGACCCAGTCACAGATCCGCTCCAACTCGTGCACGAGGTGACTGGAGATGAAGACCGTGGCGTTCTTCTCCGACACGTAGTCGAGGACCGCCGTGAGGACATCGCGTCGGACCACGGGATCGAGCCCGTCCGTGGGTTCGTCGAGGACGAGCAGTTCGGGCCGCTGGGACAACGCGAGCAGCAGGAGAAGCTTGCCGGTCTCCCCCTTCGACATTCTCGAGATCTTCCGGCTCGGGTCGAGGTGGAGTCGGCTCACGAGTTCGTTGCACCACCCCTGGTCCCACAGGTCGTAGTGGGCGGAGTGCACCTTGATCTGCTCACGCACGGTGAGTGACGGGTAGACGTGCGGTCGCTCGGGCACGTATCCCACCCTCCCCAGGATCTGCTTCATCTCTTTCGGGACGGTGCGACCCAGGACCGAGATCCGGCCCCGATCGGGCTTCATCATCCCCATGAACATCCGGATCGTCGTGGTCTTCCCGGAGCCGTTCGGTCCGAGGAAGCCGTAGATCGACCCCATGGGCACACGGAGCGAGACGTCTCGGAGTTGGAATCCCTTTCCTCCGGCGCTCCATCCGACGCCCTCGAGCTCGATGGCGCTATTCACGGATCTCTGCTCCTGTCTCGGCTTGGAAGGCGCGGGCGAGTTCTTCGGCCCCGATCCCGAGGCGCGCGGCCTCGGTCAGGAGCTCCCGCACGAGTTCGAGGGCGCGAGAGGCGCGCTCCTCGTCCCTCAGATACGAGGCCACTTCGAGCACGAACGTGCCCTGTCCGTGGCGCATTTCGACGAAGCCGTCTGCGGCCAGGTCCCGGTACGCCTGGACCACCGTGGCGGGGTTCACGCGGAGGTCGCGGGCCAGCGCGCGGACCGAGGGCAGTGCGTCTCCGGCAGCCAGGTCTCCGGCGGCCACCGCCACGCGAACGCGGGCCGCGATCTGCTCGTAGAGCGGCGTCGGTGATCGGGGGTCGATTGATTCGAACATGCGTCAGTACCCCGGGGCCGTGGGTGCACACGACATCTGACCGGGAATCCACCCGGGCGGCATCGAAAAGCCGTAGCCGAGCGCGCACGCGCGGTCGGTGTCCCGATGGACGAAGATCCCGATCCACCCGCGGGGGTCGCCGAGAGGTACATCGACGTGGAGGCTAGCGGGGACCTCGAGGTCTTCGAGGTCGGCGATGTCCGAGGTGTAGGACATCGCGCTGGAGTAGTGGATCTCCTGGGCGCTCGCCATGGCGCGGATCACGGGCCGGACCAGGTCGAGCACGTCGGCCTCCGTCGGGGCCTCGTTCGGGGTGTCGTCGGGGGCGGCGTCGGCTTCGGCCCCGTCGGTTCGGACCCCGCCACGGGCGAGCCAACCCGGCGTTGCAGCGGTACCGCCGCTCGCGCGGAGCGCGTACACCCGGGCGAAGTGGAGGTCGGACTCGCCGGTCCATACGCCCCAGACGCTGTCCGCGCCCCAGTGCGTCGGACGGAAGGCGTGCGGGATCTCGACCGTCGCGCGGGCGGCGCCCTCTTCGTCGACGTTCGTCCACGCGGTCGTCGTGGCCCCGCGGGGTTCGGCGATCCAGATCGAACCATCGTCGGCCGCCGCGACCCGCCGGTAGCCGGGCCAGGTCATCGGCGGCGAAGCCAGGCGGTCGAGAAGATCCCGAACCGACGCCCGCTCCGCGTCGGTCAGGGCGCCCTCGACCCAGTACCGACCGTGGAACCACGAGTCGAGTTTGAAGGTCTCGTCGCCACTCACCTCCGAGGCGGTCGATGTGCGCCCGACCTCCCCGTCGAGAGAGAAGAACGTCAGTCGATCCTCGAATCGCTCGGAGGCCAGGATCGAGTCCGGTCCATGGGCGTAGACTCGGGCCAGGTTCCCGAACTCTCCCGGGCCTTCGCCTTCACTTCCGAAGCTCGTCCGGAACGCGCCATCCGCCTCGTAGATCGAGATCCGCGTGTTTCCGCCGTCCGAGACCAGCACCGCGCCACCATCGATCGGGCGGACGGTCTCGAGGGCCGCGAAGACGAACTCCTCGGCCCCGTCGACGGAACCGATCTCCAGGGCGAGCTCGAGCGCCATCATCGGGGCCTCGCCGTCGGGCGCGGAGGCGTCGTCTCCGCAGCCCGCCAGGGCGAGCCCGCCGACCGCGGCCATACGAGCCACCGCCGACGCCGCCCTCGGCCAGCTGCGGGCGGCGCCGCTCCGAGCTCCGGCTCTCACGACCGCTCCTCCCGCATCGTCCAGAAGAAGGCGCCCGAAAAGGTGAAGAGGGCCGACGCGGTGAGCATGATCAGGACGTACGGCGTCTGGAGGGTTCCCCCCGACCCACCGATCCCACCGAGCAGCCCGGCCATCGCCTCCCACCATACCACGCCGCCCATCGTGACCGAGGCGCCGAAGTTGGCCACCGCTCGGTCGTACATCGAGCCGTCGTGCCGGGAGGGTACGACGACGGCGGCCATCAAGGGCACCACGACCCACACCGAGACCTCTCCACCACCGAGAAAGCTCAAGACGACGGCCCAGGCTGTGAGCGCCTGCGCGGAGATCTGCGCGAGGCTGGCCGCGATGACTCGATTCATTCGATCGCACTCCACTGTGTCACTGTATGGGTGAACTAAAACAGTGTGACACGAGGATCGGCCGTGCAAGACTTTTCTGCGGCCCGGGTCTCCCGCACGACCTTGGCGTGCTTCGAGCCGGTCGGTTATCGTGGCCCGCGATGAACAGAGACGAGGTCCCCGCTTCCCACCGGCCACGGTCGTCCTCGGCGGACGACGCCGAGCGCCGCTCCCTCGAATCCCTGCAGGCCGAGCTCGGTGACGACTTCGAGATCGTTCGGAAGCTGGGTAAGGGATCGATGGCCACCGTCTACCTGGCCAAGGAGCGAGCCCTCGGTCGCCTCGTGGCCGTGAAGGTTCTTCTCCCGGGGCGCGCCCGGGACGAGACCGCCAGGCGTCGGTTCGAGCGGGAAGCACGGGCCGCCGCTTCGCTCGTACATCCGAACGTCGTTCAGGTCTTCCGCTTCGGGCGACTGCCCGACCAGACGCCGTACCTGGTCATGCGCTTCGTGAAGGGCCGCACGATGGAGGAGAGGCTGAAGGCCGAAGGGCGGTTGCCGGCCGAACTCGCCGCGCAGGTACTCCAGGAAGTCACCTCCGCGCTGGCCGCCGCACACGCTCAGGGCATCGTCCACCGGGACGTCCGACCGGCCAACGTGCTTTGGGACGAGGAGAGTCGGTCGGCTCACCTCACCGACTTCGGTATCGCCGCACTCATCACCACCGGAGCCGACGATGCGACCCGGCTGACACGGACGGGGCAGATGGTCGGCGACCCCCAGTATCTCAGCCCCGAGCAGCTCCTCGATCACGACCTGAGTGAGCTTTCCGACATGTACGCCATCGGCGTACTCGGCTACGAGCTGCTGACCGGTGAGGGGCCGTACCAGGCAAAGACCAACACGCAGTGGATCACCGCGCATCTTTCCGGGGAACCGCGAGACCTCCGGGAGCTTCGCCCCGACATCGATCCGGCGGTCGCCGATCTCCTGCGCCGGTGTCTGAACCGCGAACCGAACCATCGTCCGAGCGCTACGGACGCCTCTCGCCTTCTCAAAGGTGAAACGAGTGGCCTTCACGCCACCGGCCTTCAGGGGGCCACGAGCGTGGAGCACACCGCCGACCTCCAGCAGCTCCTCAAGCGACGGGTCCCGCAGATCGTCCTGGTGGCAGGCGCTGCAGCCATCGGTTTCATCCAGCTCGTGGGCTTGTTGGTCGAGATGGGCACGGTCGGTCAGATCATGTTCCCGCTCAGCCTCGTGCTCGCGATCTCCGGCGTGGCCGGGGCCACCGTCGTGGCTTGGTTCCACGGTGAAAAGGGCAAGCAGGAGGCGAGTGTCCTGGAGTGGGTTCTGCTCAGCCTGATCGCCGTCGTGTGGCTCGGTGTGAGCGGTTGGATCGTCGTGGCGGGCTGAGATCGGGTCGGGGTCTGGGACGACCCCGACGTAGCATCGCCCCCGGCCCCCGGGTTAGCTTCGGGCGCTCTCCCCGAAGCGCTGTGAGGTCGCGATGTTCCACCGCCGTTCCTTCATCCCGGCATCTCTACTCCTGACCGCTGCCGTCGTGGCCAGCGCGACCCCGCTGGCCGCTCAGGCTCCGGCACGGGTGCTCTCGGACGTCCCGGCCCGATACCACCCGCTCCCCACCCTTCGGGAGCAGGCGAAGGTGCAGCAGGAGTGGCTGGAGACGAGACTGGAGCGAGTCCTCCCGGCGCTGATGGAGGAGTACGACGTGCGGATGTGGATCCTCTCCATGCGCGAGTATGCCGAGGATCCGGTCTTCTGGTCCGTGACCGCCCCGACCACCTTCGCAGCCCGTCGCCGCTCGATCTACGTCTTCACCCGGCGCGACGACGGCACGATCGAGCGACTCGCACTCGGTGGGACCAGCCAGGGAGGTGTCTTCGAAGCCTTCCGATCGACGCGGCCGGCGCCGACGCAGCCGACCGCGGAGCTCGTGGGCAACGAGCAGTGGAACCTCCTGCGTGAACTCGTCGAGGATCGGGATCCCGAGAACATCGTGCTCAACATCGACCCGGTGTGGGCCTTCTCCGACGGCCTTCACGCCGGGGAGGCGGAAGCGCTGCTCGACGCGCTCGGGGATCGCTACGCGGACCGGGTGAAGCGCGAGCCCCGCCTGGCCATGAACTACATCTCGCTCCGTCTGCCCGAGATGATGCCGCAGTACAGGAAGATCCAGGAGACGGTGCACGCCCTGATCTCCGAGGCCTTCTCCAACTCGGTGATCACACCGGGCGTGACGACCACCGAGGACGTCGTCTGGTGGATGCGTCAGAAGCTTCAGGATCTCGGGTACACGACCTGGTTCCAGCCGTCCGTCGGCTTCCAGCGCGCCGGTGCGATTCCGTCCGGCGGCACGGGTGAAGGGGTGATCCGCGAGGGGGACCTTCTGTGGACCGACTTCGGCCTCGTCGCCATGAACCTCCACACCGACACCCAGCACCTGGGTTACGTGCTCAGGGAGGGGGAGACCGACGCGCCCGAGGGGTTGAAGCAGTGCCTTCGCAACTCGAACCGGCTCCAGGACATCCTTCTGGAGAACATGGAGCCGGGCCTGACGGGGAACGAGGTCCTGGCCAACACCCTCGCCCAGATGCGCTCGGAGGGGATCGACGGAACCGTCTACACGCACCCGATCGGAGACCACGGCCATGGCTCGGGACCGCTGATCGGGCGGTGGGATGCGCAGGAGGGTGTACCGGTCCGCGGTGACGCGATCATGCTGCCCAACGTCTGGCACTCGATCGAGTTGCAGGCCACGACGCCGATCCCCGAGTGGGACGGCAAGCCCGCTTCCTGTCGACAGGAAGAGGAGGCCTACCTGGATCAGGACGGCGATCGGCACTGGGCGTACCGACGGCAAGCCACCTTCCACCTGATCTGGTAAGCCCGAACCGTGAGCGGTCCGAAGAGGGGTAAAGCTTTCGACCGCTCCATCGTCGAGGGGCCGATCCGTGGTGCCGTGTGGAAGCTGGCGTGGCCCACGATGCTCCAGAACGTCATCGGAGGGCTTCAGGGCCTCGTCGACCACGCCATGGTCGGCAACTACGTGGGCTACACGGGCAACGCGGCCATCGGCGTTTCGTGGCAGATCTTCCTCGTCGTCGTCGTCTTCATCAGTTCGCTGTTCACGGGCATGGGCGTTCTGGTGGCCCGCTTCGCGGGTGCTGACGAGCCGGAGAAGGTGAACCGGACCGTCTACCAGGCCTTCCTGACCTCGGCGGCCATGGTGCTCTTCGTCATGGCACCGATCGGTTGGGTCCTGTCTCCGATCCTCCTCGGGTTGGTGAACGCGACCCCCGCCGTGCAGGCCGAGGCCCTGCCGTACCTGAGGACGATGTTCGTCTTCTCCTACGGCATGCTCACCTTCTTCATGCTGGGTGGAGCCCTACGCTCGGCGGGTGACGCCAAGACGCCTCTTCGCCTCGGGGTCGTGCTGACGATCCTGAACATCGTGCTCAACGTGATCTTCATCCGCGGCTTCGGACCGATCCCGGCGTACGGGACGCTCGGAGCGGCGCTCGGGACCGTGATCTCGGGTGGGTTGGTGAGCGCGTACGCACTCGTCCGACTCTTCGGTGGTGGTTGGGTTGTCGCGTTCGAGAAGGGCATGGGGTGGAAGCCCGACTGGGTGATCATCCGCCAGCTCTTCAAGTTCGGCCTGCCCACCGGGATCCAGGGTGTGGCGATGAACGTCGGAGGTGTCTTCCTCCTGGCCTTCATCGGGTCGTTGGCCACCAGCGCCCAGGCCCAGGCCGCGTACGTGGTCAGCTACACCCAGCTTTTCTCGTTCATCACCTGGACCTCCGTCGGGATCATGGGTGCGACCGCCGCCGTGGCGGGGCAGAACCTCGGTGCCGGGCAGCCCGACCGGACGGCGCGCTCCGTGAACGTGGCGGCCGGCTTCGGCCTCTCGCTCGCGGCCGGGATCGGTCTCTCGTTCCTTATCGTGCCGAACCAGCTGCTCGCCGTCTTCGGCATGGACGAGCCGACGGTCGTTGCGCTCAGCGTCGAGCTGCTCCGCTACCTGGCCGTCTCCGGTCTCTTCATCACCGTAGCACTCGCCTACACGGGCGGCCTGCAGGGGACCGGGGATACGAAGAGTCCGATGTACATATCCATCCTCTCCCAGCTGGTGCTGCCGCTCGGCTACTGCTTCGCGGTCCAGACCTTCTCTACGCTCGAGCCGGGGGACATCTGGCTCGCGATCGTGATGGGGCACTTTGCCCGCGCAGCGCTGAGCGTCTGGGTCTTCCGACGGGAGCGTTGGCGGGACATCGAGGTCGACATCGGGGACGCTCGGCCGGCCTGAGGAGTCAGAGCGGCCAGGAGACCTCCGCCCTCGATGGGGACGGGGCGCACTGGCGGGCTCGGAATCGGTTTCTTCCCGGCCGCGGACACCCCATTATGCCGGTCCCCCGAAAAGGGCCGGCCGCTGCGGTCGGCTCTCGAACTCCTCCCTGAGCAGAGCCATGGCCAAGCAGTACTGGTTGATGAAGTCGGAGCCCTACGTCTTTTCGATCGACGATCTCGAACGCGAGGGGTCGACGTGTTGGGAGGGGGTCCGAAACTACAAGGCCCGCAACAACATGCAGGCCATGAAGGTCGGTGACGAAGTGCTCTACTACCACTCGAACGCCAAGCCGCCGGGGGTCGTGGGGATCGCTCGCGTCTGCAAGGAGGCGTACCCGGATCACTTCGCCTTCGACAAGAAGAGCAAGTACTTCGACGAGAAGTCCGACCCCGACAAGCCGCGCTGGTACATGGTCGACATCGAGTTCGTCTCGAAGGTCGAGAACGTCGAGGAGCCGCTCGGACTGGCCGACATCAAGGCCGACCCGAAGCTCTCCGACATGGAGCTCGTCCGGTACGGGCGTCTCTCCGTGCAGTCCGTGAAGAAGTCCGAATTCGACTACGTGAAGAAGCTCGCCGGCCTCTGAGCCGCCGTTAGAGGAATACCCACCATGATCTCGTCTCCGATCTCCACCCCGATCTCGCTCTGGCGCGGGGCGCTCCTGACGTGCGCGCTCGCGCTCGCGGCCGCTCCCGTGGACGCCCAGCGCTTCGCCACCTCCGATCCCGTACTCCGCTCGATCTGGTCGGAGGGGATGGACAACTCCCACTTCCCCGAGCTGTCCCAGGTCCTGCTCGACGAAATCGGACCCCGGCTGACCGGCTCGCCGGGTTCGGAGCGCGCCCAGGCGTGGGCCGTCGAGACTCTCCGGAGCTGGGGCGTGGACGCCCGACTCGAGGAGTACGGCACATGGGAGGGGTGGGACCGCGGCGTGAGCCACATCGATCTCGTCTCTCCTCGGGTCCGTTCTCTCGAGGGCCGGATCCTGGCGTGGAGCCCGGGCACCGGCGGGCGTCCCGTCGAGGGCGGCGTGACCGCGCTGCCGGAGATCGGGAGTCCCGCCGACTGGCAGGCCTTCCTCGGCACGGTGCGGGGGCAGTGGGTGATGATGTCCTACCCTCAGCCGACGTGCCGTACGAACGACCAGTGGGAGGAGTTCGCCATGGCCGGCTCGATGGAGCGTATGGCGACCGAGAGACAGGAGGCCCAGCGTACCTGGAACCAGAGCCTGGCCGCGACCGGCTCCACCGACGGGCGCCGGCGCGACCTCCACCGGCAGCTCGAGGAGGCCGGCGCCCTCGGTATCGTCACCTCGCAGTGGCCGGGCTCCTACGGGACGACGCGTGTCTTCAACGCGTACAACCGGGATACGCCGACCTTCGAGCTCGGGTGTGAGGACTATGGGCTCGTGCACCGTCTCGTCGCGAACGGACAGGAGCCCGTGCTCCGGCTCACGGCCGAGGCGGAGAACCGTGGTGAAGTGCCGGTCGCCAACGTCATCGGAGAGATCCGCGGCACCGTGTGGCCGGATCAGTACGTGATGCTCTCCGCCCACTTCGATTCGTGGGAGGGAGGGTCGGGGGCCACCGACAACGCGTCGGGGTCGGTTCTGATGATGGAAGTCATGCGGATCCTGAGCACCGTCTATCCCAACCCGAAGCGCACGATTCTGATCGGGCTGTGGAATGGAGAGGAACAGGGGCTGAACGGCTCCCGGGCGTTCTCCGAGGACAACCCCGACATCGTCGACGGCATCCAGGCCCTCTGGAACCAGGACAACGGGACCGGGCGGATCGTACGCCTCTCCGCTCAGGGGATCGTCGGGGCCACGCCGCACCTCGCGAAGTGGATGTCCCAGGTCCCGACCGAGGTCGCTCAGCACGTCCAGCTCGACCTGCCCGGCAACCCGGGCACGGGTGGGTCGGACTACGCCTCCTTCGTATGCCACGGCGCACCCGCGTTCAGCCTCGGAGCGCTCTCGTGGGACTACGGCTCGCACACGTGGCACACCCACCGGGACACGTACGACAAGCTCGTCTTCGACGACTTGAGGAACAACGCGGTGCTGACGGCGTCGCTCGTCTACCTGGCGGCCGAGGACCCGGAGTTCGTGGACCGGACCCAGCGTTCGATCATCACGGATCGACTCGACCGTCAGACCGAGTGGCCCGCGTGCACGCCCGCCGTGCGGAGCTCGCGGGACAGCACACGCATGTAGTCGAAGCTATCGACTCTCCCAACCCCGAGGTCGTGTGAACACACGGGTCCAGAACTTCGTCGGCGGCGATTGGCGCGACGCCTCCTCGTCCGCGTTCGTCGACGTCACGAACCCGGCCTCCGGTCGGACGATCGGGCAGGTGCCCCTCTCGACCGCGGCCGACGTGGATGCGGCGGTGCAGGCCGCCCGCGCCGCCTTCCCGGCGTGGCGGTCGACGCCTTCGCCGGTGCGGGCCCGGGTCCTCTTCCGGCTCAAGGCGCTCCTCGAGGAGCACAAGGAGGAGTTGGCCATTCAACTCACGCAGGAACACGGGAAGATCCTCGCCGAGACGCGGGGCGAGGTGCAGCGAGGGATCGAGAACGTCGAGCACGCGTGTGGCATGCCGACGCTCATGATGGGCGATACCGTCGAGGAGATCTCCCGCGGGATCGACTCTGCGTCCTGGCGCCAGCCGCTCGGTGTCTACGGCATCATCACCCCGTACAACTTCCCTGTCATGATCCCCCTCTGGTTCTGGCCGTACGCGGTGGCCACGGGGAACACGGTGGTCATCAAGCCGAGCGAGCAGGACCCACTGACCCACCAGAAGATCGTCGACCTGGCGCGACAGGCAGGCCTACCGGAGGGTGTGCTCAACGTCGTGCACGGTGGCCAGGAGGCCGTCGAGTCGATCTGTGATCACCCGGACATCGTCGGCGTCTCCTTCGTCGGCTCCAGCCGGGTGGCGGAGATCGTCTACAAGCGCGCGGCGATGACCGGCAAGCGCGTCCAGACACTCGGCGGGGCCAAGAACTATCTCATCGTCCTGCCCGACGCGGACATGGACGCCACCCTCGATGCATGCGCCAGTTCGATCTTCGGGTCCACAGGGCAGCGTTGTCTGGCCGGGTCGATGCTCGTCGGTGTGGGAGACGCGCACGCGAAGATCCGTGAGCGGTTGATGGACCACGCCGCGTCGATCCGACTCGGGGACGGGCTGGATCGTGCCACCGAGATGGGGCCGGTCATTTCGGGTGCACACCGGGATCGGGTGAATCGCTTCATCGACCAGGGAGTCGCCGAGGGCGCGAAGCTCGCACTCGACGGTCGCAACCCGAAGGTGGACGGCTACGAGGGCGGGTACTGGGTCGGCCCGACCGTCTTCGAGGACGTCGCGCCGGGTATGTCGATCGGCACCGAGGAGGTTTTCGGACCCGTGGCTGCCATCAACAAGGCGAAGGACGTCGACGAGGCGATTTCCATGATGCACGGGAGCCGGTACGGGAACGCGTGCTCGCTCTTCACCAGCAGCGGACACGCGGCCAGAGAGTTCCGGTACAACGCCGGCATCAGCATGATCGGCATCAACGTCGGGGTGGCCGCCCCGATGGCGTTCTTCCCCTTCGGTGGATCCAAGCAGTCGTTCTTCGGTGATCTGAAGGCCGCGGGGAAGGACGCGATCTCCTTCTACACGGATCAGCGCGTCGTCATCTCCCGGTGGAGCGCCGTGAAGGCCGACCCCCACAACCTGCCGGAGGGATCGTGATGTCCGACGCCCCGTCCAGCGCCGAGACGATCGAGGGTCAGCGCTCGTACCTCCTCCCTTCGATGCTGCACCTGTACGAAGAACCGCTCGTGCTGGACGAAGGGCTCGGCGTCCGCGTGAAGGACCCGGAGGGCAAGGAGTACCTCGACCTCTTCGCGGGCATCCTCACCACGTCGGTGGGTCACTGTAACCCGCACGTCGTCGACGCGATGTCGAGGCAGATGGGTCGACTCGGTCACGTCTCGACCTTGTACGCCACCGAACCGCAGGTCGAGGCGGCGCGCATGATCGCGGAGATCGCGCCGGGCGGGCTGCGCCGAACCTTCTTCACCAACTCCGGCACGGAGGCGATCGAGACGGCCCTGATGATGGCGTGCGTCGCCACCGGCCGCAGCGAGATCATCGCACTTCGTGTCGGCTACCACGGTCGGTCGTTCATGGCCACCAGCGTGACCGCGCACTCCGGGTGGCGTCCGCTGGCCACACCCGTAGCGGGAATCAAGCACGCGCTCAGCCCCAACCCGTACAGGTGCCCTTTCAAGCAGCCGTGTGACGAGACGTGCGTCGACAAGTGGATCGACGATCTCGAAGAGGTCATCGTCACGACGACGAACGGTCGTCCGGCAGCGTTCATCGCCGAGACGATCATGGGGGTGGCCGGTTTCGTCACGCCGCCGAACGGCTATTTCGAGAAGGCTGCGGAGGTCATCCGCGCGTACGGCGGACTCCTCATCATCGACGAGGTCCAGGCGGGCTTCGCACGCACGGGTCGGCACTGGTTCGGGATCGAGCACCACGGCGTCGACCCGGACATCATGGTCATGGCCAAAGGCATCGCGAACGGGGCCCCGGTCGGTGCGACCATCACGACCGACGAGGTCGCCCACGCATGGGCGGGCAAGACGATCAGCACCTTCGGCGGGACCCCCATCTCGATGGCCGCTCTGTGCGCCACGCAGGAGCAGATGCGGACGCACGATGCCCCGAACAACGCCGAGGCCCGGGGGAAACAGCTCCGGACCGCCCTCGAGGCGATGCAGGCGGAGCACCCGTGGATGGGCGACGTGCGCGGCATGGGTCTGATGCAGGGGATCGAGATCGTGAGGGATCCCATGACCAAAGAGCCCGACCTGGCGCGGACGAAGGCGCTGCTCGAGGCGTCGCGGGAGGAGGGCCTCCTGATCGGTGTCGGCGGCCTCAGTGGGACGGTCATCCGGATCGGTCCCTCCCTACTGATCACGGAGGACGAGATGGCCGAGGGTATCGAGAAGCTGGGCAGAGCCGTGGAGAGGGTCGGGACATGACCGATCTCGATCGGAGGAGCTTTCTCGGGCTCGGTGCGGCCGCGGCGGCCACCGGACTGACCGCCGGGTGCACACCCGGCGGATCCGAAGGGGCGGGAGCCGACCTCATCGTCGTGAACGGGAACGTCCTCACGCAGGACGACGGCATCCCGAACGCGGAGGCCTTCGCCATCCGGGGCGACCGTTTCGTGGCCGTCGGTTCGAACGCCGATGTGCGCAACCTGGCCGGTCCGAACACCGAGGTGATCGATGTCGAGGGTGGCACCGTCGTCCCCGGCTTCATCGACGCTCACTCCCACCCGTCCGGGGCGGGGCTCAACGAGCTGAAGAACGTCAACACGAACCTCGGGAGCATCGCGCGGATCCAGGACGCGCTCCGCGCCCGCGCGGCCGAGACCCCTCCGGGGGAGTGGGTCGTCGGCTTCATGTACGACGACACGAAGCAGGAGGAAGGCCGGCCCGTCACCCGCCAGGACCTCGACGCGGTGAGCACCGACCACCCGATCGTCATCGGCCATCGGGGTGGGCACACAGGGGTCTACAACTCGAGGGCGTTCGAGGTGGCCGGAATCGGCGCCGACACCCGCGACCCGTTCGGCGGACACTTCTACCGGGACGAAGAGGGGAACTTCACCGGGAAGGTCGCCGAGCGTGCCCGCCAGTACTTCTCCGTGCCGAGTGGCTCGACCCCCGAGGAGAGGGCCGAGGCGATCGGGGTGATCTGCCGGAAGATGAATGCGTCCGGACTGACGTCGGTCCACCAGGCCGGCACGTCGCGAAGCGACTTCACCGCGTATCAGGACGCCCGGGCCAACGGTGAACTGTCGCTCCGCATGAACCTCATGGCCCGTGGCGCCACCTTCCCGGCCCTCCACTCCGCCGGCCTGCGGACGGGCTTCGGAGACGAGTGGCTGCGGATCGGTCCGGTGAAGTACGCTGCGGACGGGTCGGCCTCGGAGCGCACGATGGCCATGAGCACGCCGTACGCCGGCCGCCCCGACGACTTCGGCATCCTGACCATGACGCAGGACGAGATCCACGACGTCGTGAGAGAGGCACATCGCGGCGGGTGGCAGATCGCGATCCACGCCAACGGTGATGTGACCATCGACATGGTGCTCAACGCGTACGAGCGCGTGGCGGAGGAATTCCCTCGCGCGGATGCCCGTCACCGTATCGAGCACTGCTCCCTGGTGAACCCGGAGCTTCTTCGGCGGATCGCCGAGGGAGGATACATCCCGGCTCCCTTCTACACGTACGCCCACTACCACGGGGAGAAGTGGATCGAGTACGGGGAGGAGAAGATGGAGTGGATGTTTGCCCACAAGTCCTTCCTCGACCACTGGATCATGGTGGCACCCGCGTCCGACCACAGCCCTGGACCGTACGAGCCGCTCATGGCCCTCCAGTCGATGGTCACCCGAAAGGACTACTCGGGGCGGGTGTGGGGTGCGAGCCAGCAGGTGACGCTCGATCAGGCGCTGAAGATCTGCACCATGCACGGGGCGTACGCCTCGCACGAGGAGGAGCTCAAAGGCTCGATCACGAGCGGAAAGCTGGCCGACTTCGTGGTGCTCGCCGAGAGCCCGTACGACGTGGAGCCCGACGCGATCAAGGAGATCGGAATCGTGCGCACCGTCGTCGGTGGCCGGACGGTCTACGAGGGGTAGGGCGGTGGCTCGACACCTCGATTGCGGGGGGTGACAGGGCTCGGCGCCGTCGCCTTGTGAGGGCCTTACCCGCGGCGTAGCCTCAGAACTTCACCCCATCGTGAGGTTCGGTATGCGCCCGTCCGCTGCTCGCTTCGCCCTCGTCCGCTCGTGTCAGGCCCTCGTCGTCGGCGCGTTCCTGGTCACGCCGTCCGTGGCGCAGGAGACGACGAGGCTTGCCCTCGACGGCCTCGATCAGCCCGTCGAGATCCTCGTCGACCAGTGGGGCATCAGCCACATCTACGCCGAGACGGAGCACGACCTCTTCTTTGCGCAGGGGTGGAACGCGGCACGGGATCGCCTGTTTCAACTCGAGCTCTGGCGTAGGCAGGCGACCGGGACCGTGGCGGAGATCCTCGGCGAGCGCGAATTGGAACGCGATATCGGCGCACGCCTCTTCAAGTTCCGGAGAGATCTCGAACAGGAGTTGAACCACTACCACGACCGCGGCGCTGCGATCATCCGTGCCTACGCCGACGGGATCAACGCGTACGTGGCGCAGACGGAGGCCGACCCCGACCTGCTTCCACCCGAGTTCGACCTCCTCGGCATCACGCCTGGATACTGGACGCCCGATGTCGTGATTTCCCGGCACCAGGGTCTACTCGGGAATATCGGGCAGGAGTTGGCCACGGGGAGGCGGGTGGCCGAGTTCGGCGCTGAGACGGTGAAAGCGCTGTCGACCTATGGGCCCGGCGACCCCCTCCTCGAACTGGACTCGGCACTCGACGGGTCGGCGCTCTCCGAGGACATCCTGGGTCTGTACAACGCCTTTCGCGGCTCGGTTCAGTTCCGGCCGGAGGACATCGTCGACACCGCGCGGCGTGGAGACGCCGATGCATTCGCCATGCTCGAGCGCGCGGCGGCCGATGCGGCGTCGGTCGTGGCCTACGACGTCGAGCAGGACATCGGCTCGAACAACTGGGTGGTGGACGGATCTCGGTCGGAGAGCGGGTATCCGATGATGGCCAACGACCCCCACCGTGCTCAGGGCGCACCGTCGTTGCGCTACTGGGTCCACCTGGTGGGACCCGGCTGGAACGTGATCGGGGGAGGTGAGCCGTCACTCCCGGGAGTGTCGATCGGACACAACGAGTACGGCGCGTGGGGCCTCACGGTCTTCTCGACGGACGGTGAGGATCTCTACGTCTACGAGACGAATCCGACCAACCCCGACCAGTACCGGTACCGGGGCGAGTGGGAGACGATGACGGTGATCACGGAAGAGATTCCGGTGAAGGGTCGGTCACCTCACACCGCCGAACTGAAGTACACACGCCACGGGCCGGTCGTGTACGAAGACACCGATCGGAATCTGGCGTACGCGGTCCGCGCGGCATGGATGGAGATCGGAGGGGCGCCGTATCTGGCCTCCCTTCGTATGGATCAGGCGAAGACGTGGGAGGAGTTCCGGGAGGCGTGCAACTACTCGAACATCCCGGGAGAGAACATGGTGTGGGCCGGACGCGATGGTACGATCGGCTGGCAGTCGGTCGGAATCGCTCCGGTGCGGCGAAATTGGAGTGGGCTCGTGCCCGTCCCGGGAGACGGGCGGTACGAGTGGGACGGTTACCTGCCGATCATCGCCAAACCCCACGTGGTCGATCCGCCGGAGGGGTATTTCGCGACGGCCAACAACGACCTGATTCCGCGAGACTACGAGCATATGGACGCCGTCGGCTTCGCCTGGTCGGATCCGTACCGTTGGCTTCGTATCGTCGAAGTGCTCGACAGTGGCACGCGCTTCTCGATGGCCGACATGATGCGGCTCCAGACCGACGAGCTTTCGTTGCCGGCTCGACAGATCGTGCCCTTCCTCGAGTACGTCGAGCTGGAGGGTCCCGCCGAGGACGCGCGGCGGATCCTGCTCGACTGGGATTGGGTGATGGACCGGGATTCACCGGCGGCCGCCGTCTACGCCGCGCTCGAGGCGGAGCTGCGCGCCCGCGTCCGGGACCGGCTCGTGCCCGAGGGGATGTCGATGAACGTGTCCCTGCGTAAGGTGATCGAGACGCTCGTCATTCCGCCGGGCTCGTGGGGCGCCGACCCGCTCGCGGCGCGCAACGAACTCGTGGGGGACGCCCTGCGGTCTGCCGTTGGTGCGGTGACCCGGAAGGTCGGCTCGGACGACGTGGCCAGCTGGCAGTACGGGGGCGCGGACTACCATCATGCGCGCCTCAGGCACCCCCTCGGCAACGCCGTCGACGCAACGACGCGCGAGCTGTTCGAGGCGGGGCCGACGCCACGGGGCGGCTACGGCTCGACCGTGAATCAGACGGGGAACGGAGACAACCAGACCAGTGGAGCGTCGTTCCGAATCATCGTCGACACCAGTGACTGGGACCGCTCGGTGGGCATGAACACTCCGGGGCAGAGTGGCGACGTTCGATCGCCGTTCTATCGGAACCTGTTCGACCACTGGGCCAACGACGATTTTCACCCCGTCTACTACTCTCGAGAGAAGGTCGAGGCAGCTACCGCCGTGCGTATCGACCTCACACCCGGGCGCTGATGCCACGAAGGATCCGATACTCCGTCGCGGCCTCGCTCGACGGGTTCATTGCCACGGAGGACGGCGGGTACGACTGGATCGTCGACGAACCCGCCATCGACTTCCCGGCCTACCTGGCCAGGATCGACGCGCTCCTGATGGGGCGCGGCACGTACGAGATCATGGACAACCCGGAGGCGGGCCAGCTGCTGGATGTGAAGACGGCGTACGTCGTTTCCAGTACCCTCGATCCCGCAGCGGACGACCGGATCACGGTCATTTCGGACGACGTGGAGAACCGGGTGCGTGCGTTGAAGGAAGAGGACGGCGGTGACATCTGGCTGTTCGGTGGCGGTGTGCTCTTCCGTTCGATGCTGGAGGTCGGTCTCGTCGACCGTGTCGAGGTCGGTGTGGTTCCCCGGATGTTAGGAAGTGGAATTCCGATTCTGCCCGGCCTCGACGGTGTCGCTCGCCTCGTGCTCCACAGTACGGAGACCTTCCCCGACTCTGGGATCGTGCTGATGAAGTACGACGTGGAATCGGTCGGGGTTTGAATCGTATCGCGGGCGGAGGCGCCGCGACGCCTCAGTTCGCCTTGGCCGCCAGCCAGTCGTCCGGAGCCAGCGTCCGCTTTCGCTCCTTCGGGTTCATCCTGAACCAGCGCGCGACCATCAGGATCTCGGCCGCCTCCTGGGGGGTCAGCGCGGCCGGGCCCGTGTCCGCCTCTCCGTAGACCTCTTCCACCGCCTCGGCCACCCGCATGCGTGCGGCCTTCCCTTTCGGATGGGGCAGTTGGCGCCGAATGCGCCCTCGGCGCACGAGGTAGACCCGGTCGTCCCCGGCGAAGCCCGGGACCCGGTAGACGAAGGTCAGGTTCTCGACTCGACCCCGGAACGCGACGAGCTGATCACGGAACGTCGTGAGCCGCTCCAGTCGGTCCCGTAGAACGCCGGCGTACTCGAAGTCCATCCGCTTCGCGGCGGCCTCCATGTCGTCCTGAAGTCGGGCCAGGGGGCGCTCGGCCCGTCCCTCGAGGAATCGCCGAGCGGTGTCGACGGCGGCATTGTACTCGGCCTCTTTGGGGCGCCCACAACACGGGGCCAGACAGGTCTGCAACTCGGCCCGAATGCACCGGGGGATGCGGCCCGCGTTGAACATCTCGGTCTGGTCACCGAAGAAGACGGGCGTGCTGCCGGGGCAGTCCCGCAGTCCGAGGATCTGTGCGAGCTCCCGGACGATCAGAGCCACCGACTTCACCCGAGGGAAGGGGCCGTAGTAGGTGGACCCGTCCTCGATGACGCGGGTCACGGGAACGAGCCTCGGGGCCGCCTCGGCGGTGACCTTCACGAACGCGTAGATCCGCTTTCGTTTGTGCTGGACGTTGAAGCGAGGCTGCCACTGCTGGATAAGCTTCATCTCCTGGATCAGCGCGTAGAACTCGTTGGGGATGTACTCCCACTCGATCCGGGACGTCTCGTGGATGAGCTCCCACGCCTTCTTGCCCCGCTCCGCCCGAAAGTAGGAGAGGACACGCGTTCTCACGTGCACCGACTTGCCGACGTAGAGCAGCTCGTTGCCGGGCCCGAACATCCTGTATACGCCCGGGCGATTTTCGGCCGAGGCGCGGACTTGTTCTCGGAGGGTCGGGTTGGCGTGCATGGACGAGGGGCTGGCGCTTTCGCTCTTTCTTCGGGAAGATAGGGATGTGTCACGCGGATCTACAAACGCCGCGTGAAGGCATACCCGGCTCCCACGAGAGGACCCAAACTTCGAGGCATGGAGATGACTGGCTCGGGCAAGCTCATCCGGGATCCCCTCTGGGAGACGATCCGCCTCGACCCGACGGCCGTTCGTATCGTCGATACCGCCGAATTCCAGCGGTTGCGGTACATCAGGCAGCTGGGGCTGGCACACCTCGTGTATCCGGGTGCCACCCACACGCGCTTCGACCACGCCCTCGGTGTGTACCACCTCACGAAGACTGCGCTTCGGCATCTGCGGGAGCGGGGTGGGGTGCCCCCCGAGGCGTGGGTCGGCGAAGAGTTGGTGCCGTACGCGGCACTGCTCCACGACATCGGGCACTACGCCTACTCCCACGCGCTCGAGGAGTTGGAGGACGACCATATCCCGGCGCACCACGAGGAGGTCAGCCAGCGCTTCTTCTCGTCCCCGAGCCTGCGCGACGCTCTGGCGCCGCTGGGGCTCACGGCCCCGGACCGAATCTCCGAACTGATCCGGGGGCAGAGTGACATCCCCCTCCGCGGCCTGGTGAGTGGGAGCCTGGACCTCGACAAGATGGAGTACCTGCGCCGGGACGCTCGCTTCTGCGGTGTGCCGTACGGAGAGGTTGACGTCTCGCGGCTCCTTCAAGGACTCCAACTGCTTCAGGACCCGAAGACCGGGGCGTACGAGGTCGGCGTGCACGAGAAGGCGATCGCCGCGCTCGAATCGCTCCTCTTCGCGAAGTACCAGATGTTCCGGAATGTGTACTGGCACCACGCGGTTCGGTCGGCCACGGCGTTGTACAAGCGGATCGTCGAGGAGTCGGTCCGCGGTGGCTTGATCGACCCCGAGGAGCTGATCGGGCCGACCGACGAGGAACTGCTCTACCAGATCGGCCGGAGAGTGCTGGAGGAGGAGAGCGAGGTCGCCGACCGAATCGGTGGTCGGTGGCTCCCGGCGCTTCGCCACCGGAAGCTCCCCAAACGAGCCGTCGAACTCACCGCCGCCGACCTCGCAGGTCGGCAGGTCGAGGACTGGGCGGTCGGGGACTCGCCGTGGAAGCGCGCCGTCGAGGACGATCTGGCGGCCGAAGTGGGTCTCGAGCCGGGTGAGGTGTTCATCGACTTCCCGGTCAAGCCGGCCATGTTCCAGCTCGACGTCCTCGTCGAGCGGCGCGACGGCTCGATTCAGCGTCTCGACGTCGACGGAGCGGAGGGGATCCTCGATCTGCCGAAGGTGGCTCGCGAGCTGTACACCTCGGCTCGCGTACTGCGCGTCTTCACCTTCGAGCGGCGGGAGATCTCGCCGGAGCAGGTGCTCGACCGGATCACCCGGCCGGCCGGCGCGGTCTGACCGGTCGTCCTCGGGAGGGCCGGGTCGATCAGCCGGTCAGCGCACCCGGACGATCGCCGCTGTGATGTTGTCGTGCCCGCCGGCCTCGTTGGCCGCCTTCACGAGGTCGGCGACCATCTCGTCGTCACCCGCGCTCTCGCGAGCGAGGACCGTCGTCAGGACGGTGTCGTCGACCATGCCGACGAGCCCGTCCGTACACAACAAGTAGAGGTCTCCCGGCTCGCCGCGGCCCGTGAAGACCTGTGGGTCCGGGGTGTCGGCCAGCCCGAGGCACTGCGTGAGCAGGTGGGCGTATGGGCTCCTGCGCGCCTGCTCCGGGTCCATGATCGCGTTGTCGATCTGCTGCTGGACCCAGGTGTCGTCACGGGTGAGCTGCGTCAGGGATCCGTCGCGATACAGGTAGGCCCGCGAATCTCCCACGTGTCCGATGACCCAGTCCCGCCCCTTGGGATCGCACGCCAGGACAGTCAGCGTCGTTCCCATACCGTCCAGGTGCGGCTCCTCCTCCCCGCGGCGCCGGATGGCGTCGTGCGCTTCGAGGACGGCGCGCTCCATCTCGACGGTCATCCGGTCGAGGTAGCGGTCGTTTCGTCCGATCGACTCGGCTGCGGACGAGAGGACATCGGTGGCCACCGTCGACGCGATCTGCGACGCGACGTCTCCTCCGGGGTGCCCGCCCATACCGTCCGCGACGACCGCGACCCCCGCTTCCCGGCAGATCGAGAGCGAATCCTCGTTGCGTTTCCGAACGCGTCCGATGTCGGACGCGCCGGCTACGCCGAGAGTGCTGGCCAAAGGCGTGCGCTCACTGCGGCGGGTGGGCAGGAAGGAGAACACGGTCGAAAGTGGTTGTCGGGCGGATTGGGAGCAACGTTCATCGTCTTGTAGAGCGCAAAGCCGGAGGAACGTCCCTCAGCCAAAGGGTTACCAGAACGCGTCGAACACGTGACGTGTATGTCGATATACCGAAACGAGTTCGACCGGGGCTCAGACCCTCCCGGGTCCTGAAACTGATTCTGGCGTTTCGCCGTACCATATTGCAAAACGCATATTGACAGGTGGCTCTGCCACCAGCATGATAGACGGCTCAGGATCACACGCGTGGTCCTGAGCGAAAATGCCTCGCCGAACATGCCGGATCGCCGGCGGAGACGGTCGAGGCCTTAAGGAGACAAGGACCAACGATGGCCACTGCCACGACCACGAAGCGTCGTAAGCGCCGCGGGAAGGGAAATCTTCTTTCCGGGTTCGATGCCAGTGTCGAGGAGCAGAGCGCTCTCGATCAGTACCTCCGAGACGTGAGCCGTCACGAGCTCATCACGCCTGAGCGTGAGAAGGAGCTCGGGGCTCGAGCCCAAAAGGGTGATCAGGAGGCGATTCAGGAGCTCGCACGAGCGAACCTGCGCTTCGTCATCAGCGTTGCAAAGAAATATCAGAACCGCGGCGTCTCCCTCACGGATTTGATCCAGGAAGGGAACGTCGGACTCGTCACGGCTGCCCGGAAGTTCGATCCCGAGCAGGGCGTGAAATTCATCAGCTATGCCGTCTGGTGGATTCGCCAGGCGATTCTCGCGTCGCTGGCCAACCATGGCCGCGCGGTGCGTGTTCCGCTCAACCGTGCCAGCGACCTGGCGCGGATCTTCCGCGAGAAGGAGCGGCTCAAGCAGGAGAAGGGGCGCGAGCCGACGACGGACGAGCTTGCGGAGGCTACTCACCTGACGCCGGAGCTGGTCGAATCCCTGCAGACGTTGAATGCAGCGGAAATTCGTCTGGACGCGCCGATCGGTGACTCCGAGGACTCGCAGCTGGTCGAGCGATTCATCACCGAGGAGGCTGCGGAGCCCGAGGTCGAAGTGGAGAGCCGACTGCTCACCGAGACGATCACGGATGCGCTGTCGACTCTTGAGGCCCGTGACGCCAAGGTGTTGCGCCTCTACTTCGGTCTCGAGGGTGAGCGCGAGCACACGCTCGAAGAGATCGGAAACATGCTGGGCGTGACGCGTGAGCGGATTCGCCAGCTTCGTGACCGTGCGCTGCGCCGCCTCCGCGAGGGGGACAAGGGCAACGCGCTGGAGTCGTTCGCGGCGTGATGCGCCAGGGCCCTCGAGCCCGGCGAACGTGACTCATCGAGTCGAGTGCCCCCTGTCGAGCCA
>JAUIKL010000186.1 GCA_030430625.1 Gemmatimonadota bacterium | reverse complement strand
CCCGCCGAGCCCCGACGTCGATCCGGAGTGGGACCCCGAGGACGTCCGCTACTCGGTCGTGCGCTGGTCCGCATCTCTGACCCGGAACGCCCAGGGTCCCAGCACGTCCGACCCGCGGTCGGGCGAGATCATCGAGAGCGACATCGTCTGGTACCACAACCATATGCGTTCGTACCGGAACTGGATGATGGTGCAGACGGGAGCCGCCAACCCCGGTGCCCGCTCGCTGCCGATCGACGAGAGCCTCATGTCCGAGGCGATGGAGCAGGTCATCACCCACGAGATCGGACACGCGATCGGACTTCCGCACAACATGGTGGCGAGTTCGGCGTTCCCGACCGATTCCCTGCGGTCGCAGAGCTTCGCGAGCCGCATGGGTGTCGCCCCGACGATCATGGACTACGCCCGCCAGAACTACATCGCTCAGCCCGAGGACGGTCTCCGTCCCGAGGACTTCCTCCGGCGGATCGGGCCGTACGACCACTACAGCGTGAACTGGGGCTACCGCGTCATCCCGGGTGCCAACAGCGCCGACGACGAGCGGGACACCCTGGACGAGTGGATCGTCGAGCGCGCCGACGACCGGATGTACAAGTACCTGCCCCAGGGTGGGCTCGGCGTCTCCGACCCCCGGTCCCAGACCGAGGACATGGGCGACGACCCGGTCCGTTCGTCCAGCTACGGAATGGACAATCTGCGCCGGATCGTTCCGAATCTGGTCGACTGGACTACACGCCCCGGTGAGGACTACACGGACCTGGCCGAGGTCTACGGGGAAGCCCTGGGCCAGTGGAACCGCTACGTGGGCCACGTCCTGACGGTCGTCGCAGGGGTACACGTCGACCTCAAGACCGCCGACGAGAGCGGGGTCGTGTACGACGCGCTCCCGCGCGAGAGGCAGAAGGAGGCGATGGCCTGGCTCGAGCGGGAGGTCTTCAACGCCCCGGTCTGGCTGAACGACCCGGCCATCCTCGACCGGATCGGTCCTTCCGAGGGTGGGCTGCGCACCCTTCAGAGCCGGCAGGCCGGGATCCTGAACCGTCTCCTCGACCCCCGGCGCATGGACATGCTGGCCGAGCTCGAGGCGACCCACCCGGACGACCCGTACCCCCTCGTGGAGTTCCTCGACGACGTCCGCTCCGCCGTGTGGGGCGACCTGTCCGAAGTCTCCGCGATCGACGGGTACCGGCGCGCGCTACAGCGCGCCTACCTGGAGCGGGTGCAGACGATCATGACCGAGCAGCCGACGGGCAATCCGTTCCAGGGCGCGGCCCCGCAGATGGCCCGGTCGGACATACGTCCGTTGCTCCGGGCCCAGCTCGTGGCCCTGAAGGCCGACGTGGAAGGCGCCGAGCGCCGGATCCGGCACCGCGTTTCGGACGCACATCTGGCGGATGTGATCGTTCGCATCGACACGATCCTCGACGCGGAGCCCCAGTGAGGTCGAAGGCGTGAGCCAAGGTCTACGGGAGCGCGGCCCCTACCTGCTGCTGGCCGTCGCTCTCGTAGGCGTCGGGGTCTCCGCGTGGAGGCCCATCCCCGCCGGTGTCTGGCATGACGACGGTGTTTACATGCTGGTGGGCAAGGCGCTCGCTTCCGGCCAGGGCTTCGTCTACGACGGCGTCTCGGGGACACCTCCTGCCGCCAAATTCCCACCGGTCTACCCGGCCCTGCTCGGTGTCTTGTGGGCCCTCTTCCGGGAGATCGGAACGGTCACGGCCGTGGCGGTGGCCTGGAACCTGGTCGCCCTGGCCGGGGCGGGAGCGCTCTTCGCGCGGGCGCTTCACGTCGGTGCGGGACTCCCGCTCGGCGGGGCGCTCGTGGCCGCGGCCCTGGGGTTCACGTCGACGGACCTCCTGCGGACCGCGCTGATCCCACTGTCCGAACCCACCTTCCTCCTCTTGCTGTGCGGGGCTTTCGCCCTGTGGGCCGAGGTGCAGAGGGGGGCGGGCACAGGCAGAGTGTGGGCAGGGCTGGCGGCCCTCCTGGCGCTCTCCGTCGCCACACGGAGCGCGGGTGTCGTGGCTGTGATCGCCTTCGCCATCGCCGTGGTTCAACGCGGCGTCGCATCGAAGAGCCCGGACGAAGCCGCCTCCGAAGAATCGACCGTCGGACACCGCAGCGGACCCGACCCCTGGCGTGGTCTCGGACGCCCCCTCGCCGTCACGACGCTACCCGCCCTCGCCGTAGCCATCGGTTGGGGGCGGTGGTCGTCCGCCGCGACCGAGCGCATTCCCGAGGGAGCCCGCGACCTGCTCGGATCGTACGGGGGCTGGTGGGCCGATCAGGCGCTCCAGTCGTCGGGGGCGCTGCTGTCCGGACTCCCCAGCCACGCGATTGGGGTCTTCTCGAGGGCCGCCGCGATCTTCGTGCCGGGGGCCACGGGGACCGTCCTGGCTCTGGCCGCCGCCGTGGTCGTCCCTCTCGTGCTGACGGGCATCGCCGTCCTTCTGCGACGGTTCCCGCCGCTGGGCTGGTTCGTCCTCGGCTACTTCGCACTCCTCCTGCTCTGGCCCTACCTCGACCGTCGGCTGGTGGCCCCCATCCACCCGGCGCTGGTCGGAGCGGCGGCGGTCGGCCTCCTCTCGATCATCGAGCGCTTCGGACACAAGGCGATCAAGCCGACGCTGAGCGTCGTTGCGGCCGCCTGGGTTCTCTCCTTCAGTGTGGTGACCGCGTACCGGGTGGCGGACGGGTGGCCGACGGACCCGTATCGGCTCCGGGCCGAACGGCTCGCTGCTTCCGTTCAGGCGCTGAGTACGACGGCCCGTCCGGGTGCCGTGGTCGGGGCCCCGGAGTTCTGGGCGGCCCTCCACCTGCACGGCGGGTACACGGTGGCCCCCAGTGTTCGCTTCGATCCGCGCTCGACCGATCCGGAGGCTCCGATGTGGGGCACCCCGGACGAGCAGATCGAGTTGTGGCGCGCCGCCGGCATCGACCACCTCGTCCTGGAGCAGGCCGGCCAGCTACACAGTGCGGCCCTCGATCAGCTCGAGGACGGGTGCCCGGGGTCGGTCTTCGTCCTGGCCCAGATGCGCGGATCCCTGATCGTGTACATCGACTGGGACGCCGACTGCGACAACGGCTGAGTGCCGCTCGGGCGTTCAGGGTTGCGGGTGACCGAGCTCCGCGAGCCAACTCCCGATCGCCCGCTCGAAGTACGCCGGGTTGAAGAGCACCCACTCGCTGGTCGACTCCGGCAGCTGAAAGCGCGCACCGGCCTCCGCCGCGGTCATCCCCTCGGCGATCGCTCGTCGGGCCGCGTCCTCGACATGGTCGAGTATGTCGATGTACCGATCGAGGGCGTCCCGATCGGCGAGCGGTCCATGGCCGGGCACGTACGTCTCCGCGTCGGCGAGGCGCATCAGTCGAACGGCCTGTGTGAGGCGCGAGGGTGTGGCGTCGACGTAGTTCGGGAACATCTCGTTCCACACGAGGTCGCCACAGAAGACGACCGACGGATCCGAGAGCTCGATCGTCACGTCGGACGCAGTGTGCCCCTGCCTCGGAACGACGACCAGTGATCGATCACCGAGGTCGATCTCCGTCGGCCGGATAGCGTCGAGCGGGGTGACACGGTTCAGGATGTCGTTGAGGGGATCGTTCCCCTCACGAGCGTAGTCGCGGGTGGTCGGCGTGGCGAGGACGGCCGGCGCCCCGACCGACTTCGCGCCCCGGAGTCCGCCGGTGTGATCCCCGTGGTAGTGCGTCAGGACGACGTGGGTCGGCGCGTGCCCCGTGAGCCGGGTCGCCTGTTCTCCCATCCACCGGGCCCCCGCATCGGTGGCGAACGCCTCGATGACGACGACCCCGTTCCGACCGGCCACGATGCCCCCGTTGCACAGCGTGGCCCCGTCCTGGAAGGGAGTGGACACGAGGGCCCACACACCCTCCGCAACCCGCTCGAGGCGGCCCCACGGCTCGGAGGCCACGACCGGGAATCGCTCCTGGGCGGCCCATAGCTGCCGAGCCCACAGGGGGGACGCGGACAGAATGCCGAGGTGGGCCGCGCAGGTGGCGGACCGACAGAGGAAGTCACGACGGCTGTATACGAGGTCGCTCACGAAAGCCTCCCCCGGGAACGGCTGAACCCGGGAAAGCTACGGGGGGGTCGTGCGGGATCGCTACCCGCCCCCCAAATTGACGCCTTCGGTGCGCGCCGTCCGCCTTCGTGGAAACGCGAAGTGCTATCTCTCATTGCAGGAGGTTCGCCATGCGCAGGATGAGTGGCATGCTCGCCCTGGCCGTGCTCACGACTGCGGTCGCGGTGCCGGCCTCGGCACAAACGGCTCAGGACCCGGAGATGGAGGAGTGGACCGTCCCCTACGAGCGATCCCGGCCCAGAGATCCAGCCGTGGCGCCCGACGGACGAGTCTGGTTCTGCGGCCAGGCCGGTGCGTACATCGCCGTTCTCGACCCCGAGACCGGTGAGTTCACCCGGTACGACACCGGCGGCGTCCGGCCGCACAACCTGATCGTCGACCCCGAGGGCATGGTCTGGTACGCGGGGAACGCGGCCAACGATGGGGCCGAAGCCCGACACATCGGGCGCCTCGACCCAGCCACCGGCGAAATCGAGAAGTTCATGATGCCGGACGAACGGGCGAGCGACCCTCACACGCTCGTCTGGGACGCGAACGGTGACATCTGGTTCACGGTGCAGGGTGGCAACTTCATCGGGAAGCTGTGGACGCAGACCGGTGAGGTCCGCCTCGTCGAGTCGATCAGCGTCGAAGGCCGACGCGGGGGATCGAGCCGACCCTACGGCATCGAGCTCGACTCGAGCGGCCGCCCCTGGATCGCCCTCTTCGCCTCGAACCACATCGCGACCGTCGATCCCGAGACGTTCGAGCTGGAGACCTTCGAGTTGCCGGAAGACGCCCTGCCCCGCCGCCTGACCATCACGTCGGACGATATCGTCTGGTACGGCGACTGGACCCGCGGCACGCTCGGACGCCTCGACCCGGCGACGGGTGACGTGCGCGACTTCGACCTGCCCAGCGGACGCGAGAGCCGGCCCTACGCGATCCTGGCCGATGACTCGGATCGGGTGTGGGTCTTCGAGTCCGGTCCGGAACCGAACAACCTGATCGGATTCGATCCGATGACCGAGGAGATCTTCAGCACCACGCAGCCCGAGAGCGGGGGCGGCACGGTGCGTCACATGTTCTTCGATGCGGACACCAACGCCATCTGGTTCGGCGCCGATACGAACACCGTGGGCGTCATCCGCTTGCCGGCGCGGAGGCGCGCGGTCAGCTACTGATGGTGCGCCTGACTCTGGCCGCCGTCGTCCTGATCGTCGGGGCGACGGCGGTTCCTCGTTCTCAGTCCACTGACCCACCCCTGGGGTACTCCGGGGGGAAAGGGCAGCCGGACTGCACGGTCTGCCACCTCGGCAACGAGGTGAATTCGTTCGACGGTACGCTGACGGTCGACGGACTTCCGGAGCGCTTCGTCCCCGGGGACAGCTATCGACTCACGATCACCCTGCAGGCCGAGGAGACGACCGTGGCGGGCTTCCAGTTGGCCGTGCTCGCGGCCGCCGGGGACGCCGCCGTCGGCGTCGGTCGACTCGAGGCCGTGGACGGGCGCACGCTGGTGCGGGACAGCGCGGGCGTGCAGTACGCCCACCACAGCCCGACGGGGACCGGAACGACGGCCCCCGATCAG
>JAUIKL010000185.1 GCA_030430625.1 Gemmatimonadota bacterium | reverse complement strand
ACCTGCATGGGTCTCCGCGCCATCTCCACCCGTGGGTCGAGACGAACCACGACCTCGGTCTGGATGACATTCGATCCGGTCGTCATCTCGACGATGTAGGTCCCGGGCATCACTCTGGGGCCCGCGCCCATCGGTGTGCCGTCCTCGTCCTCCTCCTCGAGCCGCAGATCCCACACCACCTCGTTCATCCCGGCGTCGGCCGGCGCTTCGAGCGTGCGGACCGCCTGGCTGGTGGCGTCCGTGACCCGCAGGACGAGGTCGTCGACGGCCTCCGACAGCCGATAGCGGATCCGCGCCCCGGCCTCCGGGTTGGCTGCCGCGTAGATTCCCGGCGTCCACCCCTGCGGTCGGTACTCGTTGTACGAGGTGGCGCGGCGGACCGGGAAGAGGAAGGCCGGGGCCGTCACCGCCTGCTCGGTCAGGCGCTCGAGCGGCGTGACGTCGTCGAGAATCCAGATTCCGCGCCCGTGCGTCCCGAGGACGAGGTCGTTGTCCCGCGGGTGGATCTCGATGTCGTCGACGGGGACGGTCGGGAGGTTGCTCCGCATCCGTACCCACTGGCGCCCGACGTCGATCGACACCCACAGCCCCATCTCGTTGCCGACGAAGAGGAGCCGGTGGTTGTCGGGGTGGGCTGCGAGGGCACTCAGTGACGACTCGGGGAGCCCTGTCGTGCGGAGTTCGAAGCTCTCACCGAAGTCGTCGCTCACGTACAGGTACGCCGCGAAGTCGTCGTTGCGGTGACCGTCGAAGGCCACGACCACCCGCTCGGCCGGTCCGGCCGACGCCACGATCCGCGTTACGTACGTGTGGGGGGGCAGCCCCGGAAAACGGTCGGTGATGTCGACCCAGCTCTCCCCACCGTCTCTCGTCCGCTGCACGCGCCCGTCGTCGGAGCCGGTGTAGATCGTGTTCGCGTCCCGGGGGGACTCGGCGATCGCGGTCAGGTTGCCGTACGTCGACTGACCGTCGTTGCGCGACAGCTGGGGGTCACCACCCGGCACACCCATGATGTCGAGGGTGTCTCGGTCCACGGCCCAGGTCAGATCGGGGCTGATCGCCTCGAAAGTCTGCCCGAGGTCGGTCGACCTGAAGAGGACGTTCGAGCCGGCGTAGAGGGTGTTGTCGTCGTGGGCGGACAGCGCCATCGGCGTGTTCCAGTTCCAGCGCAGATCGGGGAGTTCGCCTCCCTCGGTCTCCGGGCGCCCGATCGGGCGCAGGCGTGCCGTCTCCATCGTCGCGAGGTCGACGCGGTACAGATTGCCGCCCTGGGACTCGCCGAACATCAACGTCGTGTCCGTGGGGTGCATCACCGTGAAGAACCCGTCACCGCTACCGACGTTGTACCAATCCCGCGTCCGGATGCCCTGGTTGGACCGGGTGTCCGAGGGCGCGCACCAGGAGCCGTTGTCCTGGAGGCCGCCGCACACGTGGTACGGATCCCGCATGTCGACGCCGATCTCGTAGAACTGAGCCAGCGGGAGGTTTCGGAACTGGTACCAGTGGTCCGAGCGGTCGTAGCTGATCGAGACGCCGCCATCACTGCCCAGAACCATGTGGTCCGAGTTCTCCGGGTTGATCCAGAGAGCGTGATGGTCGAGGTGTACCCCGTCTGCGGCGTCGTTCGTGAAGGTGTAGCCGCCGTCGGAGGACCGGTAGAGATCCGCGCCACCGAGGTACATCCGCTCGGGATCGTTCGGGTCGATGCGAATCTGCGAGTAGTACATCGGCCGGTTGTTGGTCGTGGACCGGTGCTCCCAGCTCTCTCCGCGGTCCGTAGAGCAGTACACGCCATTCTGTGCGGATGTAGGACTCGTATCGCCGCCCCGGAGATCGGCCTCGACCAGGGCGCACACAAAGCGCCCGTCTCGACGGTAGACGTCGAGTCCGATCCGACCCTTGTCCCCCTCGGGCAAGCCTTCGGTCAGCTCGACCCACGTGGAGCCGCCATCGGTGGTCCTGTAGATGCCGCTACCCGGACCGCCTCCGTTGAAGCCCCACGCTTTCCGCTGCCGCTGGTACATGGCCACGAAGAGGGTCTGCGGGTCGGACGGGTCCATGACGAGATCGATGGCCCCAGTGACGTCGTCCACATACAGGACGTGACTCCACGTCATGCCCCCGTCCGTGGTCTTGTAGACACCCCGCTCGGCGTTGGCGCCCCACAGGTGGCCCATGGCGGCCACGTACGCCACGTCGGGGTCCCGCGGGTGCACGGCGATCCTCGAGATGTGGTGCGTCGAGGCGAGGCCGAGGTGGGCCCACGACCGACCGCCGTCCGTCGACCGATATACACCGTTGCCCCAAGGCGAACTCTGTCGGTTCTGGGGTTCACCCGTCCCGACCCATACGACGTTCGGGTTGGAGGGCGCCACCGTCACATCCCCGACCGAAGCGGTCTCCTCGTCGTCGAAGACCGGCTCGAAGGTGATCCCGTTGTTGTCGGTCTTCCAGACGCCGCCGGTGGCGGTGCCCACGTAGAAGGTCGACGGGTCGGACTCGACCACGGCCAGGTCGCTGATCCGGCCACCCATGATCGTCGGGCCGATCTCCCGGAAATCGAGAGCGTTGGCCACGCTCGCTATCTGTTCCGGGGTCTGGGCGAAGGCGAGCGAGGGCAGAACGGCGAGGCCGATGGCGGCGGCGGCCAGGCGATGGCGCATGACGTCCTCTCGGGGGCGGCTTGTGCGTGGGGATGCGGGCGCTGGACCGTGCCCGTGGGCACGGAGTATGCAAAGTCCGAGTCGGACCCTGCCAGCGAGGCGTACACCGATGGCTGTGAAGGAGTACCTAACCCCGGACCTCGTCGTCCGTTTCGATTCCCGCCGGTGCATCCACGCCGCCGAGTGTGTCCACGGGCTACCGACCGTCTTCGATGCCGAGCGCCGCCCCTGGATCGTGGCCGACGCCGCACCTGCCGACGCGGTCGTCGATGTCATCGAGCGATGCCCGTCCGGTGCGCTCACCTATCAGCGGACCGACGGTGGTCACGCCGAAGTCCCCACCGACGACCCGCGCATCGTCGAGGTGGAGAACGGCCCCCTCTACGTCACCGGGTCGATCCGGGTCGAGGCCCCCGACGGCACACCGGTCGACACCGGTCAGCGAGCCGCGCTCTGCCGCTGTGGTGCGTCACGGAACAAGCCGTTCTGCGACAACAGCCACCGAGCCGCCGGGTTCGCGAGTCGATGACCACCGAGCGCCGATGACCACCGAGCGCCGTTGGGCGCGCGCATGCACCGTTTCCGCAGCGCTCATGGTGGTGGGGTGCGACTCGACCTTCGTGCCGCCTCCGGCCGACGGAGGGGCTCTGGAAGTCTTCGTCCAGGGGCTGGACCAGCCGGTCTCGATGACGGCCGCCCCCGGCGACGACAGCCGGGTGTACGTCGTCGAAAAACCGGGTCGAATCCGGGTCGTGCGGGACGGGGAACTCCAGTCGGCGCCCTTCCTCGACATCGCTTCGGTGACGGCCTCGGCCGGTGAGCAGGGCCTCCTCGGGCTCGCCTTCGACCCTGGCTTCGCCTCGAACCGGACCTTCTACGTCCACCACACGGACAACGGTGGGGATTCACGCGTCCTCCGCTTCGAGGCCACCGGGCCGGAAGCGGCCGACCCCGGGTCCCTCGAGATCGTGCTCGAGGTGGATCAGCCCTACTCCAACCACAACGGCGGGGACCTGGCCTTCGGACCCGACGGGATGCTCTACGTGGCCCTCGGCGACGGCGGTTCGGGGGGAGACCCCGACGGGCACGGTCAGAACCGGCAGACCGTGCTCGGCGCAATCCTGCGGCTCGACGTGTCGACGGCCCCGTACGTGGTTCCGCCCGACAACCCGTTCGTGGGTCAGCCCCCCTTCGCCCCCGAGATCTGGGCGTGGGGCCTCCGCAACCCGTGGCGATTCTCCTTCGACGCGTCGACCGGGGACCTGTGGATCGGGGATGTCGGTCAGGGCGACGTCGAGGAGGTGTCGTGGCAGCCCTCTTCGAGTAGCGGTGGCGAGAACTACGGGTGGGCTCGGCTGGAGGGCAGTCGGTGCTATCCGGCCGATCCGTGCGACCCGTCGGACACCGTCCTTCCGGTCTACGAGTACACGCACGACGACGGTTGCTCGGTCACCGGCGGGTACGTCTACCGGGGCACCGCCTACCCCGACTTCCAGGGCCGCTACTTCTTTGCGGACTACTGCTCAGGCTGGATCCGGTCGTTCTTTGCCGACGACGGCGATGCCCTCGACGTCTTCGACCATACGGATGACTTCGGGACCGTCCCGTCGATCGCCTCGTTCGGGGAGGATGCCGCCGGCGAACTCTACGTCGTGAGCATGAGCGGCACGATCTACCGGATCACCGACCCGAGCTGACCCGGACTGACCCGTGCTGACCGGCACCGGAACAAGACTGACCCAGGGCAAGCGCAGGTGACCCGGGACGGACGGTGTCGGATGGAGCCTGTGCCCACCCGTCGGCCCTACGCCTTCTCCATGTCCGGGTTCTGGTTGTACGAGTCGGTGCCCCCGGGAGGGATGCTCAGGTACTTCCAGTGATCGCCCGCGATCATCTTCCCGACGAAGACGATCTGACCGACGTGGTACGCCAGGTGCGCGAGCGATCGCTGAAGCGCCTGAACGACGGTCAACTCGACGCCCCGAATGGTGACCGTTCGTGACAGGTCCTCGTCGTCGAGGTCGGCCAGCGTCGGCATGAGCACGTCCCAGCCGGCGTTCCATCGCTCGAGAACCTCCTCGGGTGTCACCGTACGCACCGAGAACTCCTCTTCGCGCTCGCGCCAGGGCTTCTCACCGTCGGTGGTGAGGAAATCGGTGAAGCGGGAGGCGAGGTTGCCCGAGATGTGCCACACGATGGTGGCGATCGAGAGGCTGTTCTTGGAAACGCGCGTGCACAGCTGACCGCCGTTCAACGCCAGGATCGTATCCTCGCCCAGCTTCCGGTACCGGCGGTACTCGGCCTCGATCGCATCCGTCATCTCGCGCATCGGTTCTTCTCCGTGGGGGGGTCGACGCACACCGACCCCGACGAGTCGGTGAGCTGTCCGGCTCGGATGGCTCGCGCCCTCGCCGGACCCTACAATGTCGCCCCGGAACGAAGCCCTGAAACCCCCGATGCGCTCATGAAGAAGCTCCTCCTCCTCACTGCGTTGGTCCTGGCCGCGTGTACGCCCGCCGACCCCGAGGTCGCGGCGTGGGAGGCGATGGCCGACGAGGTCACGATCACGCGGGACAACTGGGGGATCGCCCATATCCACGGCCCGACGGATGCGCATGCCGTGTTCGGGATGATCTACGCCCAGGCCGAAGACGACTTCAACCGGATCGAGCAGAACTTCCTGCTGTCGCAGGGCCGGCTCGCCGAGGCGGAGGGCGAGTCCGAGATCTGGCGGGACCTCCGGATGCAGCTCTTCATCGACCCGGCGGAGATGCAGGACCTCTACCGGCGCTCACCGGCGTGGCTCCAGTCGTTGATGGACGCATGGGCCGGCGGGCTGAACTACTACCTCCACACCCACCCCGAGGTGACCCCGCGGGTGCTCGACCGCTTCGAGCCGTGGATGGCACTGACCTTCAGCGAAGGGAGCATCGGGGGCGATATCGAGCGCGTGAATCTCGGTCAGCTCGAAGCGTTCTACGATGCGCTCCCGGAGGGCCTGGCGGCTGCGAGCTCCCCCACCCCGCTCGACCCG
>JAUIKL010000184.1 GCA_030430625.1 Gemmatimonadota bacterium | reverse complement strand
CGTCACCTCGACAGCGTTCGCGATGATCGTGCGGACCTGGTTCCACCCCTCGGGATTCGACCGCCGGAATTCGAGCAGACGCCCCTGGACCTCCTGCCACTTCTCCTGCGGGAAGAGGGTCAGGTACCCCTCCTCCCACTGAAGCAGGACGAAGTGGTCGCCCTCAGCCTCACGGCGAAACGCCGAGGGGAGGCTGACGCGCCCCTTCTGGTCCATCTGGTGCTCGTACTGCCCGACGAAGCCGTTCAACGCGGTCCAGGTGGGGTGAAGTGGAGGAAAGTGGGGTTGATTGGGAGAAGGTACGACCGGGTGGTGAAGAGGCGCAAGTGTGGTTTTTCCGAATTCTTCGAGTGTCGCGTGGCCGACGATCAGTGCCGGAGGCCGCATGACGCCTACCGAATCCCCGATCGGCCCAAAAACCAATTCCTCCAGAATCCGAAGGAAAACCGAAAGTGTTCCCGAAGGCCCCCCAAGGGATGGTGGGGAGAAGTGGGGCACCCCGAGATCCAGGGGGTGGAGTGCGGTGGGGCCGCCGATCGTTTCGGGGCGTGATGCGCGCCTCTACGCGGGTCTTCGCGGAGGCAGGCCGTCCGTCAGCCCGGCGGGACCGACCTACAAAAAAACGGCGCCGCGGGGGTAGTCCCCGCGGCGCCGCTCGGCGCCTGTCGAGACGCCTCGGCTGTTATGCCGTGTCGATCAGCGGCCGCGCTTGATGATCGCGTCCTGGATCTCGACGTAGGTCGCCGCGTTGTCCAGCAGCTGCTGGAGGTTCACGCCCACGGAGGTCGGGTACTCGCCCGAAGCCCGCAGGAGGTCGACGGCCTGGTTGAACTTCGGCAGCGTCGACTGCGCCGTCGCCAGCGTCTGCGGCTCCTGCTCGGCCACAGCCATCTGATAGATGCTGAAGCCGTGCCAGAAGTTCAGCTGGTTCGTCATCTCGGCGGTGAGGTTCGGCAGCTGCTTGGCCGCCGACATGCCGTTGATGGCGTACTGGAAGTTGTCCTGCTGGTACCCGTTCTGGTACGCCTCGGCAAAGATCATCGAAGCGGCCTGCTGCGCCCGCTGCGGATCGTTGGCCGCCGCGTTCGACAGGATCGCGACCGCATCCTCCAGGCGTCCGGCCTGGATGAGCCAGTTGCCCTGGCGGAGCGGAGCGCTCGGGTGCTCCGGGTTGATCTCCATGACCCGGTCGAGCGCTGTGATGGCGTCATCGAGACGGTCGGAGCCCTGAAGCGCCTCGGCGTACAGGAGCCAGAGGCGGTCTTCCATCGCGTGCGTCTCGAGCACCCGCTCGGAGAGCTCGATGGCCGAACCCAGCTCCTCGAGCTGGATGTAGGCGGAGATGACGTTCGACAGGTGGCCGACCGGCGTCTCGGCGCCCTTCGCCTCGAACACACGCTCGTAGGAGGCGATCGCCTCGCGGTAGTACGGCACCGCGTCGGGCGCCACGCCACCACCGGCGTTCTCGTTCATCGCCTCGAATTCCTGCTGGATCTCGAGAGCCGCGCTGAACGCGAAGCCACCGTACTGCTCGTGGAGGTCGACGTTCTCGGGGTCGACGTCCAGGCCGACCTGAATGAACTCCATCGCGCCGACCGGGTCACCCGCCTGCGCCAGCTCGTACGCGATCCGCATCCGGATCGCGGCGTTCCCAGGGTTGATCTCGAGGTAACGCTCGTAGTAGCCGCGGGCCTTCTGGTCCTGATCCGTCACCGCAGCGATGTAACCGGCACGCTGCAGCGCGTCCTCGTGGAAGGGGTTGGCCTCGATGACCGTCTCCAACTCGGCCAGAGCCTCGTCGTAGCGCTCGAGCTCGTAGAGGACGAGACCGCGGAGGTGACGGGTGCCGATCGCGTTGGGGTTCAGTGCGAGCGACTCGTCACAGTTCCGGAGAGCGTTCTCGTACTGCTGCGACGCGTAGTAGTCGTTGCAGATGGCGGCAGACCGCACGGTGGTCGAGTAGCGCTCGAACTCTTCGTAGATATGGAGCGCCGCCTCTTCCTTGAGATCCTTGCTCGAGGCGAACGGCTCGATGTCGAAGGACTCGGAACCCTGGATGTCCCACACCTGCGCCGAAACCATGAAGCTCTCGTCGGGCTGTTCCGTGTAGGACGCGCAGATGGCGACCGGAACGTTGATCTGGGCCGCCAGCTGACGGGTCCGGATGCAGTCGAGCTCTTCGATCTTCATGTCGAAGCGCTTGACCTCGTCCTTGATGTCGCCCTCTTCCATGGCCACGTGGGTCGCCATGTTCTCCATGAGTTCACGGAGCTCTTTCGAGGAGTCCTTCCCGAAACCGTCGTCGGCGTCCTCGAGGGGCTGGAAGTAAGGAATGAGAACGCGGAAGCGTCCGCCGTCCTGCGCTGCGACCTCGGCCGCAGGCGCGAGCATCACGGCGACCGCCATGAAGCCGAGTACGAGCTTGAACCGTCCAAGCATGTTGTTTTCTCCCTGGGGGTATCCCCGCTGTGCCGGCCTGTGACCCACACCAGGCCTCTCGTCCGGACCGGTACCCGAACGTGTATCTCCTGCTACAACGAACGAAAACCGGAGGTCCATGTCATGATCCCCCCGGCGTGTGAAGCTCCGGAAGCTATCGACTCCTTCCCGCCCCGCGCAAACACCCCCCTCACCGCCCCCCCACACACCTCCCTCGACGCTCCTCGCGACGCACATCGGACCCATGTACGGGCGTGGGCCTTTCTGGATTACACGGGGGACTGCCCAGGGTCAGGGGGCGAAGGGTCCGTCGTACGCGGTGAGAGTGGCGCGGAGGTCCGCCGGCATCTCCTTCGAGCGCCCTGCCTCGAAATCGTACATCACCTGCACCGTCCGCCCGCTCTGGAGCTTGGCCCCCTCCCGGGTGCGCACCTCGTATTCCATCTCGAAGTGCTTCCGACCGATCCGTGACACCCGCACCCCGACTCTCACCGCCTGCGGCCAGAGAACCCGGGCGTGCCATCGGACGGACCCCTCCGCCAGGACGTAGTCCAGCTCGTCGAGCCCCCGGCCCACGACCTCGAGCCAGTACGCCCACCGCGCCTCCTCGAAGTAGATGAACGCGTCGGCGTGGTGGGCGTGTCCCGCGACATCGATGTCGCGGAAGCGCACCGTCACGTCGTGGTGGAAGCGGAAGGCTTCATTCGTGGAAGACACGGCTTCGCTCGTTCAGGTGGAGTGTGGGGCGTCGAGAGGACTACTTTGGAGAAGGCGAAGGCCCGCGTCACCTCCCTTCGCCTGGAACCGACCCCCGGAGGCTCCGATGAAGGCCCTGCACCGCGTCGCGCACATCTCCGCCCTCGCCCTGTTCGCCGCGTGCGGAGGGGGCCCATCCGTCGGTACGCCCGCGCCGGCCACCGACACCGAGTGGCGTGCACTCCGGACCCCGGCGCCGCGCGCGCTCCCGGGGGCGCCGTCGGTCACCGTTCTCGACGTGACCGTCACGGGCGGATGGGCGGGTGAGGTCCCGTCCGGAACCACGCTGTCGATCGGCGTGTCCGAACTGGTCACCGCCGGGTTGATGCGCCGCCAGGACATCGACTTCGTCGAGCGCCGCCGCTTCACGCCGGCAGCGGAAGCCGAGCGCCAGGGACGAGCCCGTCCCGCCTCCGCCCCACCGCCCGGCGTCAGCCGCAGCGTCGACTTCGCCGTGCAGGCCGCCTGGCTCGCCGCGACACCGGGCCGGTCGTCGGCCGAGGTCCAGCTGGTGAACCCGACGACCGGGGTCGTCGTGGGTGGGACGCGACGTGAGTTCGACGGCCCGGTCGACCCGGTCACACTCGGCCGGGCCATCGTATCGGCCGTCGTCGAACTGGTCGACGCCGAGACCGATCGACCGGAGTGGTCGGACCCGATGCCGCCGGTGATGAACGCCGGTGGCCCCAGCGGTGTAGCGGACAGGGCGGTCACGAGTTTGCTGGCCGCCGTCGCCGCCGAGGACCGGTGGCAGTGGGAAGCGGCGCGCCGGGGTTACCAGGCCGCCGCGGCAGATCCGGACTTCTTCGAAGCGGGCATCCTTCTCGGACGAACGGCGCGGCTACGCCTCGGCGGCACACTGGCGGAGAACTGATGACAACGAGACGACGGACGGGCCTGCTCCTCCTCGCGGCTGCGGGGTGTTGGGCAGGGCTCGCCGGGGCGGCGCACGCTCAGTCGACCTGCTCCTTCCGGGGGGCCGCAGATGCGCTCGCGGAGCGACCGAGCCCTCTCGACTCGGTGGCCATCGAACTCGGGGGCGAAGCGGCCAAGCTCTGCTACGGACGCCCCTCGGCGCGCGGCCGGACGATGGTCGGAGGTGAGGACCCGTTCGGCATTCCGTGGCGCTTCGGGGCGAACGAGCCCACGACGCTCCACCTGCCCTTCCCCGCCACCGTCGGAACCGTCGACCTCGACCCGGGCTCGTACTCCCTCTACGCGATTCCCGAGGACGGTCCGTGGACGGTCGTCGTCAACGGAAACACGAACCGTTGGGGGATCCCGATCAGTCCGTCCGTCCGGAGCGCGGACATCGGCTCTTTCGACGTCAGTCGGGGTGAGGGCGCGTACGTCGAGCAACTGACCTTCCGCTTCGAGGGCCAGGGCCGGTCGGGAACGCTCGTGTACGCGTGGGAAGACGTCGTCCTCAGGATTCCGATCGCTCGACGGTGACGGGCGGCGGTGACGGGCGGCCGGCGCGACCTGCACACGAGGGGTCGCCCCACAGCGGGGCGACCCCTCGGTCGTTCCTACGCCTGGCGAGCCCCGGCCCGCTCGACGCGATTCCTTTCTAGCGGGCCGGTCCCCGCGTCCGCAGAAGCTTGATCGAACCGGACCCGGTGTCGATGGAAATCTGACCCCGCCCGTCTCCGACCGTCCCCTCGAGGTGATCGCGACGCACCGTGCGGACCTCCACGGGGAAGTCGAGATCGATCCCTCCCGATCCGGTCTCGATCTCCACTCGGGCGCCGAGGCTCTCGGGTGCCCGGACTGTCACGGAGCCCGACCCCGTGTCGGCCTCGAGTCGGTCGATGTCACTCATGAGTTCGACGTCGATGGAGCCACTCCCCGTGTCGAGGTGAACCTCCCGGGACGTCACCGACTCCAGTTCGATCGAACCACTCCCCGTGTCGACGAGCAGCTCGTCCGCGTCGAGGTCGTAGCCTCGGACGCTCCCCGATCCGGTGTCGATCGAGATCGA
The DNA here is from genome assembly GCA_030430625.1 of Gemmatimonadota bacterium. Lineage (GTDB taxonomy): Bacteria > Gemmatimonadota > Gemmatimonadetes > Longimicrobiales > Gaopeijiaceae > UBA2589. The sequence goes on along the minus strand of JAUIKL010000184.1, from coordinate 527 downwards.
GCGGCCGCGGATCTCGGACGCTTCGATGCGCCCCGAACCCGTGTCGATCGAGACGTCACCGTCGACGCCACGCACGGCGACACTCCCCGAACCGGTGTCGATCGAAAGCGCTCCTCCTATCGACTCGGCCCGGACAGCACCCGACCCTGTGTCGATCGACAGGTCGGCTTCGACACCCTGCGCCATCACCTCGCCGACCGCCAGATAGACCGCCACCTCGGTTCCGTCCGGCACCTCGATCACCATGTCGGCCCAGGCCTCCAGACCGTCACCCCGGCCCCGGATCCGAACGCGGTCGTTCCGGCCGCGCCCGCCGTCCGAGAAGGTTCCGTCGGATCGAATCGACATCTGCGTGTTCGAACCGCGCCCCATCTCCGGGTACACGATCTCGTCGCTCGGATAGATCACGCGCAGCGCCTCGCGCCCGCGCACCTCACCGATCTCGACCCGCAACTCATCGGCGTCCCGGCCACCTCGATCGATCCGGACGACCACGTCCGAACCGCTGCCGCGGACGACCTCGACCT
>JAUIKL010000183.1 GCA_030430625.1 Gemmatimonadota bacterium | reverse complement strand
ATGAGAGGTCGTGGGGGGCTCGCCCACGACCTCCGGGGCTCCGAGGAGCACTCCGGGCGCGTGGCCGTGGGCGACCCATGAATCACGATCGTCTGTAGGGGCACGAGCAGGAAACGTGCCCGCTCACCGCGGCGGTGCTGCCGCGGTTTTCAACGAGGTGGCCGCCGTTCGCTCTGCACGCGGTACCGCCGACGGGAGAACTTTACCGTCCGCTCGCGCAGGTCGGGCCCTTTCTCCACCTTCTCCCTCGTGAGCCACGACGAACCCCACACCACCGAGACGATCGAGCCGCCCGCGGGTGCGGGGCTGGTGGTGGGTGCGATGTGGGCGGCCGTGGGACTGGCCGCGCATGTAGGGTTTCGGCCCGACACACCGGAGTGGGTCGAGATCCCGACGGTGCTGGCGGTGTGGTTCCTGGTCCTGTGCACCTGGGCGATCGCCGACGCCGGTTGGTTGTCGGCACCGCGCTGGTTCCGGGCTTGCGTCGAAGTCGTGTCCCACACGCTCGCGGACTATCGGATCCAGACCGGTATCGACTTCGGTGGCTCACCCGAGTACGAGCGTCGGCTACCCCCCGCGCTCCTCCGCCTGACCGGCCTTCTCGTCGTGGCGATCACCGTCGGGGTCCTCTGGCGCGATGGGTTCCCGGGGCCGGCTCGCGCTCGCCTGATCGAAGGGAGTGGCGCCCTCTACGTCGGGTACGTCTCGATCCTGTGGGGTTGGTCACTCTTCGTCGGCGTGGCCGCGTGCGCCGTCGTGGGGGTCCACGTCAACGACGTGATCGTCAACCGACTGAGCGTTCGCAGCGCGCGCACTCGTGCCCAGTTCGCGCTCGTCGTGGGGCTGGTGGCGGCGCCGGCGGTGGCGGCGAGTGTTTTTCCGGGCTGGGTGCCGGCTGCGGCCGTCCTGGTTGGAGCTTTGGCCGGCGTCCTCGTACTCCTGATGGGAAAGCGCGGACAGATCCGCTTCCTGTGGCGGGAGAAAGGGAAGCCCGAGATCTACTCGGTGGGGAGTGCGTGGCTGCTGGGGTGGGGTGACCTGAGCCTGGCCGGAGTGGTCGCGCTGTCGATCGTACCGACCACCGGACGGCTGTGGAGCGGGCTGGAGAGCGGCGCACCGATCACGGCCGGCATCGGCCTGCTGACGGCTTGGGCCGGGGTGTTCGCCCTGTGGACCTGGTTGTGGGTCGGCCCGCTGAGGATGCTGCGACTCGCGCGGAGAGATCCGGCCGTGGCCATGCCGCCGGGGGTCGAGTTCGTCGGCGAAACGCCCGGTCCGGATGTCCTCGAAGCCCTGGAGGCGCGCGGCTTCCGGCTCGTGCGGGATGGGACGGGCCGACATCGGCTTCGTCTGAGGCTGGACACCTCCGAGGCCCGGCGAACGCTCAGAGGTGAGGAGGGCTCGGACGGAGTGGAGTGGCGGGTGCATCCGAGAGATGTCCTCCACCCGCAGGTCCTGGCGGAGATGCGGGCGGCAGACCGCCACATGCGGCGGCGCGAGCTCGTGGAAGGCATCGGACGTCTGCTGGCATCGGCCACGGCGCGCACCTTCAAGTCCGGTACGGGGTTCTGGTTCGCGCCGCACCTCTGGTACGTCCCTGCCATGTCCCGAGACACGGACGAGGACGCGTCGATGACCGTGGGCCCGCCGTACGCCCGGGTGCTGTCACCGGAGGCGCGTCGTCACGCGTACGAGGTGTTCCAGGCCGTGCACGTCGATCTGATCTTCATCGAGGACGGGGTGCCCACGGAAGGTGTCGAGCGCGTGCTCCTCCAGGTCTTCGACCACTTCGATCTGTGGGGCGTCGACCCGATCGAGGAGAAGCACATCTTCTCCGTTCCGGGCGTTCGTGTTCTCCTGCACCAGTTCGAGTTCGACGCACCGCTGGCGGAGGAGGGCTACCCCGAGCCCGACTACGAAAACCTGGCGCGGGGTCGGGTCCTCCACATCATGAAAGACCGTGGCGGAGAGGAGGTCGACGACCCGTTCGAGCTCCTCCCCGACCACCGCCCGTCACTGGTGCCCGTCGGCGCACTCAGCTGACGACGGCGGCTCCCCTGGTGGCGTCCAGGTAGCGGCGGATCTGCACGTACTGCCCTTCGCCGTCGAGTCCCGCCTCGTGGATGACCTGCTCTCCGGCACCCGACCCGAGGTAGTGCCCCTTCATGAAGGGGTGCATCGTGTGCGCGCGACCGATCGTCGAGAGGATCCACCGATACATGGTCGGTGCCGTGAATCCGGTGATACCCATGGCTCGCCGCCCGGCCTCCTCCCCGAAGATCTCCTCCCGCGTTTCGGCGGGGAGTCGATCGAAGAGCTCCGGACTGGCCACGTAGACGACCTCGGCGTCGACACCGTCCTCCAGGAGCCGGGGCAGGGCGTCCTGCACGAAGGCGAGCGCCACGCCCGAACCCTGGAGCACGAGGGTGACGTCGGGCGTGCCCTGAGCCTTCCTGAGTCGGTAGACGCCGTGGGCCGCCTCGGCCGCCGGAGCGAGCCCCAACCCCTCCCGGTCGAGGATCGGTTCGTTCGGCCGGGTGACGAAGGGTACGATCACGGCGGGTTCGGCGGCGAAGGCCGCGGCCACCAGAGGCCAGATCTCCTGAGGCTCCCACGGGGTGAGGGTCACCGCGGTGCCCGGCACGTAGTTCTCGAGGTGCAACTGTAGGGCCTGCGGGTCCGCATGGGTCGGGCCGTCTTCCCCGGTCTTCATCCCCGCGTGGCCGCACTGCAGGATGAAGGGCGCGAAGCGACCCGGCTCCACGTCCTGCTTCATCTGCTGGCTGATCGCGTGGACGCGCGCCGGGATATGACCGAGCGGGCTGATGAAGGCGCCGTACGAGGCCCCCGCGCCGCAGTGGAAGCCGAAGCCGGAGACCCCCGACAGGATGCAGGCCAGACCGTCTTCGCAGATGCCACCCATCGTGAGGGTGCGGCTCCCCGGGTTCGAACCGTAGTCGAAGAAGCCGGGCGCGAACGCCTTCGATCCGCCCGAGATCGCCGTCGAATCGAGCAGGTCGGCGGCGCCGAGCAGAATGGCGCCCTTCGACTGCTCGTTCAGGTATCCGAGCACGGCCCCGAGTTGTTTCCTCAAGGGGGTCTTCGAGCCGACTTCGAGACGGAGCGCCTCCGGGGTCGTCGTCGGGTCCGCGATCGCGTAGATCCTGTCGAGATCGGGGCCGTCCGGGCGGGGGCGTCGCTCGCGGTCGTTCAGACCGGAGCGGGCGGCTTCGAGGCGGTCGGCCGCCTCGTCACACACGGCGCGCTCGTCTCGCTCGAGCACGTCGCGGAGCATCTCCAGAGTCGCCCAGTGGCACGCCTCGACGGCTTCCGCGTCTCCGGGTTCGGCCACCTGGGGGACGCTTTCCGCCGCATCGCCCAGAAGAGGCCTCAACGCCTCGATGTACGCGTCACTTCCGGTCTTGTGGCCGCCGCCGTGGGACTTCTTGCCGGTGATGCCGTAGCGCCACCCCTTTTCGGTCCGGTAGACGACGGCTGTCGGTTGCCCGTTGTCCATCTGAAGGGCGCGCCGTTGCCCTGTCAGGACCTGACCCATGTCGAAGCCATCGTGGACCTGCACGACGTTCCAGTCGTGGAGGTAGAAGAACTCCATGGGGTCCCACTGCACGTACTCGCCCGGCTGGTCGCCTTCACGGGTCACCTGATCGGAATCGATGGAGGCCTGGTTCCAGTCGAGATGGCAGATGGCGTTGGAGAGGCCCGAGGACCCGGCCGATGCCACGGCCTCGTAGACGCGGCCCGGGGTCAACCCGCCCTCGCCTTCGAGCATGTGGATCCGCGGGGCGTCCGCTCCGAACGCGTCCGCCGCTCCGAACGCGAGTCCGATCGACGCGCCCATCCCCACCCCGGACGGCCCCGTAGCGATCCGGACGAACGGCGTCATCGGGGTCGGATGGCCGTCGAGGGGCTTCGAACCGAAGCGGGCGAAGAGAGGGGTGGGGTGGGTGGGGTTCCGCCGGAAGCCCAGCAGGTCCTCCCACCGTAAACGAAGACGGTCCTCGGCGGGCAGGAGGTCCGGCCGTGAGATTCGGGCGACCTCGTCCCGAAGGGCCCACATCGCGTAGAGCCCGGTCGCCTTGTGGCCAGCGGCGAAGCTCAGGAGGTCCTGGTCGTGCCGCAACGGGTCGCCGATGTCGTACTGCATCGAACCGAAGAGGGCGGCCGTCATGATGTGACCGGCCGAAACCGAACCCCCGGGGTGCCCCGACTGGGAGAAGTTGAACTGGATGGCGACGAGCGTTCGGTAGATCAGGTCGTACCGCGTGAGCAGGTCGAGTGAGGCCGCGGAGGCGACATCGGGATCGGGTCGATCGACCTCGATCCATTGGGCTCGGCGGGGTCCGAAGGCTCGGCTCATGTGTGTGGTGGGGCGGTTGGAGAAGGTCAGAGGGTGCGGCGCGTCGTGGCGTCGAGGAAGCGCTGGAAGCCCTCGACGTCCGAAGCGGCTTCGTCGATGCGCTTCATGGCTTCGCGGAGGTCGGACTCCGAACTCGCCATCGAGATCCGGAGGTAGTGCTGTCCCTCCGAGCCGAGGACGCAGAAGGACCGACGATCCATGGTGGCGACCCGGTGCACTTCGAGGAGGAAGAGCTGGAGCAGCGTCGACGGGCTGCTCCGCCCCCGCAGGTCGTCGGGGAGTTCGGCGTACGCCCGGTCGGCGCCCAGCCGTTCGACGACACCCGAAACGTTCGGGAAGGCGAAGAACGAACCCTTGGGGTTCCGGCACCGGATCCCGTCGATGGCGTTCAGGGCCGAGACCACCGTGTCTCTCCGCTCCTGGAAAGCCGACACCATGCGCTCGATGGCCGGCCCGCTCTTCGGCGAGGTGATTGCCTCGACCGCTCCCCACTGATTGTACGGCGGGATCGACGCCACGAAGTTGATGCCGAGCGTCCGGTGGATCTTCGCTTCCTCCACCGTAGGGTAGACGGCCCATCCGACCCGACCACCCGTCCACGCGTACGTCTTCGACACACCGGAGGTGATGATCGTGCGGGCCTCCATCCCCGGGACGGACGCCAGGCTGACGTGGCGCTCACCGTCGAAGGTGATGGCTTCGTACGACTCGTCGGAGAAGACCCGAAGCGTCGGGGGTGTCCGCTCGAGGATCAACTCGCCGAGCCCCTCGAGCTGTTCACGGGACGCGACGCCCCCCGTGGGGTTGGCCGGGAAGTTGAGAAAGATCATCCCGGTCCGGTCGGTCAGGTATTGCGAGAGGGTGTCCGCGTCCAGCGCAAAACCCTGATCCTCCCGCAGCAGCATGGGCACCGGTGTGCTGCGGAGGAAGGGGATGAACGACTCGAAGAGCGGGTACCCGGGCGACGGGTAGATGACCTCGTCTCCGGGCTTCGTGTAGGCCATGTGGGCGAAGCCGATGGCCGGCCGTCCCCCGGGGTAGATCACCACACGCTCGGGGTCGATGTCGAGGCCGTTCCGCTCACCGACGGAGGCTGCGACGGCCCGGCGTAGCTCCGGGATGCCCTGCGGATCGCAGTATGTGGTGTGGCCGTCGTCGATGGCCCGTTTCACCGCTTCGGCGATGTGCGCCGGGAGGGGGAAGTCGGGCTGGCCGATGTTGCATCGGATGACGGGGCCTCCGCGCGCTTCGGCATCTTTGATGATGGCTCCGAAGGCGAAGGCACTCTCGGTTCCGATCCGATGAACTCGATCGGAGAAGAGGGAGGTCGTCGGGTACGCGGGTGCGTGCATGGAAGAGGAGGGGGGCACGGGGCAGGACCCAG
>JAUIKL010000182.1 GCA_030430625.1 Gemmatimonadota bacterium | reverse complement strand
CGAGGGAGCGCATGTCCGCCAGATTCGAGCTGTTCACGACCCCACGGAGTTCGTCCGTGAAGTCGTCGAAGTCCAGATACGCCGCCGTCTGCGCGCGAGCGGTCATGGGTGTCGCCGCGAGTGCGACACCTACCAAAAAGAGAGCGACGCGGCCGCCTCCGATCCCATCGTTCCTCACCTGCTCCTCCTCCTCCGAGTGGAGCCGGCACAGTAGCCGGGCTCGCGGGGTAGGGACAGCCCCGGTACGGCCACGGATCCGGAGCAAACCGATGAAGCCTTCGAACCAGGACGAGGAAGGGCCGCGAGACCTCCTGGTGGGGGTTACGGTCGCCGAGGTCGCAGCGGTGGGCATCGCGATGGCGATGACCTGGGTGCCTGGGCGTGGCGGCACGACGTGGTCCCCAGCGGACCTCTTGTGGGATGATCCTGGTACTGCAACGAGGATCGCGGCGACGTTCCTCGTCACGAACCTGATCTTCGCTTCGTTCGCCGGAATCGTGTGGATCTCGACGATTCGAAAGCGAGGTGGGAAATCGTAGGGAGACGTCCGTCTCCTGAGTAGGCTCACAGAGGCGAGAGCCGCTTCGAACTGCGCCGGCCATCTGGATCTCCTTGGGGGAGAGGGCCGGCTGGCGGTCGGCCCCTTCGGGGGTCGGCCGCCTCTTTTCGAAGCGAAGACGTCCGCCGCGTGATAGTATCCCGAATGTTACGTGGCTATCTCAGAACTGCGCGGTACGCCCACGGCTGGACATCCGGCTGTGCGGTCACGGCCCGCGAGACATGGATCGACCGGGACGGCTCGACGGTTCCGGCCACCCTGCTTACCCCGAACGACCACACGGGACGACTTCCCGGTTGGGTCGCCGTGGGCGGCGTGTCCCGGATGGGACGTCATCACCCACAGCTGGTGCGCTTCTCCAAGGCGCTGGCCGCGTCCGGGTCGGTGGTCATCGTTCCGGAGGTCCCCGAATGGCGGGAACTCACAGTCACACCGTCTGTGATCGGACCGACGCTTCGGGGAGCGCTGAAGGCGCTCCGGGCACGCCCCGAGGTTCGTCCGGAACGTTTCGGCGCCATCGGATTCTCCTTCGGCGCCCCCGGCCTCGCGATCGCCGCCTCGAACGACGAGTTGGCCCGAGACATCGCAGGCATCGTTCTGTTCGGAGGCTACTACTCACTCGGACGGACGCTGGAATGCATGATGACCGGCCGCCACGACTGGGAGGGGGTCGACTACGATCTGGACCCCGATCCGTACGGGCGGTGGGTCGTGGCCAGCAACCACCTGCTCGGCGTTCCGGGATGTGAAGACGCCGCGGACGTCGCCGACGCACTTCGAACGCTCGCCACGGCGGCGAGTGGTGAACGGGTCTCCGCCTGGGATCCCCACCACGACAAGATGATTCGGGGCCTCCGCGCGGCCCTGCCAGCCGCCCGTCGATCGCTCTTCGATCACTTCGCGACCCCTTCGGACGGTGAGCGCCCACCGCGAGAGGAGTCCTCGGCTCTTGCCGAAGCGTTGACCGAGGCGTGCAAACGCCGCGATCCGCTCCTCGAGCCGGCGGACAGCCTCAAGGACACCGCGGTTCCCGTCCAGGTCATCCACGGGCACTCCGATCGGCTGGTGCCGTTCACCGAGGCATACCGGCTCTCGCACAGTGTGCAGGACGGCCTCAGAAAGAGCGCCACGATCACCCGCCTTTTTGCGCACAGCGCGGAGAGCCGACCGTCGGGGTTCGTGGAGAACGCGCGGGAGCGGATGCGTCTCTTCGCGGCACTGCGGGAAATGATCATCACGGCGTGACCGCGGCCGTGACGACGAGGGGGCTCCCTCAGCCGTCCCCGTACCCGTGGCTGTCGACTCGGTCCTCGAGTCCCTCGATCGGCGGATTCCACGAGCGCAGGCGAGGCAGCCGTCGCCCCCAGACCTGGCCACCATAGCTCGGTCGGAGGAAGCGGGTGACGAGCCTCTGAACGAGGTTGATCTTCGGGAGGAGACTGTGGAAGCCTCCCACGCTGACGAGCAGCTTGTCGCGTAGTTCGAACCGCCCCAGGTCGTCTCGCATCACGCAGACCACGTGCGATTCGGGCAGGAACGGCGGAATCGCCCCGACCAGCGGCACCGTGTGATCTCCGGTTCGCCTCGTGGCGATCTCGCTCAGGAACTGCTCGTCTTCGATCACGAACCGGTGACCGCTCGGTCGTTCTTCGACCCCGACGCAGTTCCGCGTGTCCTCTCCGATCCCCACGACGGCCAGCCAGTCGGTACGGGTCAACCCGGCGTGGTGGGGACGGAACGATTCGACGGTCTCCCGGACGGCGCGCCCGCCGTCCAGCAGCTTGGCGAGCAGCGCCTCGGCCGCGGCTTTTCGTTCGTTGGCGGGGGTGTGCACCGAGTAGAGGCGGACGAACTCCTCGAGGCTGGCGCACACGCTCGCCTGCATGTTGGCGGGGTCGAAGAGGTCGAGATCGGGACCTCCCGCAAGTCGGAACGCGGCGCCGTCGAACCACGGCAGCAGTTGGTAGACGGCCGGCGTCACGCGAGCGGCCTCACGTTCGCGCTCCTTCGGCTCGGAGCCGGCCAGCAGGCTCATCCCGGTCGTGATCTTGACCACCGCCTCGACCGAGCCCCTGAACGGAGTCCCCAATGTCGCGACCTTGCCGACCTGCGCGGAGCGGCCCGCCTGGGCCAGGTACTCCGTGATGATCAGGCCACCCATGGAGTGGCCGACGAGGTCGACACGAAGATCCTCGGGGTTGGCGTAGTGCTTCAGGAGACGGGTGCGGTCGAGGACTTCCTGAACGAAGTCGCCCAGGACCCTGGCCGTCTCGCGAATGTCCCGCCGCCAGTCGTACGGAAAGAGAAACACCGGTGTCGGACGATCCGCACGAGGAGACAACTCGTGGCGGAGGGCCCGCACGAGGTCGTCGTAGATCGGAAACGCCTTCCCGACGACGACCCGGGCCGGCTCGACGGCCTCGTAGCGGAGGTCGTCGGGATGCAGCGCGATCCGTCGGAAGTCCTTGTCGAAGACCATCGACCAGAGGTGCTCGGGGTCCGACGGGTATTGGTCGTGGAGGTCGGAGGCCGTGATGCCGGGCACGACGATCACGGGGTTCTGGTGTTTGGCCATGGGACCGGGTCGTCTCCTGAAGTGAGGCTTCGGCGGCCACCGGGGGGGCGGGGCGGACGACCATTCGAGCATGGTGCGTCCGTAGAGCCGGAGAGGGCAAGGCTATCGGCAGCGTAGGGGCGAAATCCCTTGAAGTCCGCGGGCGGCACCCGACAGCTTGGATTCATGAGAACTCTTCGCCTTCGATCGGCCGCCCCGTCGTCGTCCGCGGTTCTGCTGTGCGCGATCGCCGCGTGTGGCACGACCGACCCACCACTGTCCGACGATGTCGTTCTGAACGAGCCACTCGAACTCCTCTTTCCCGCCGACAACTGGTGGAATCGGGATGTGAGTCAGGCGCCGGTCGACCCGGAGTCCGGAGCCCTCATCGATTGGATCTGCGATCGGGCCGGTCCTGCCGATCCGTGCGGAGCGAGCCTCCACCCGGACTTCGGGCCTCACCCGTACGGGATCCCGTACATCGTGGTCGGGGGAGGGCAGCCACTGGAGGAGGTGCGCTTCGTACTGTACGGAAGCGAAAGCGATGACGGGGCGCCGGGTCGACCTCCCGGATATCCGATTCCCACCGAGGCCAGGGACGAAGCCGGGTGGATCGAGGGCGGCGTGGCGGGGGGCGGTGACTCGGGTGATCGACACCTGCTCGTCGTCGATCGTGAGCGTCGTCTCCTCTTCGAGCTGTGGGCCACGCGCTACGACGGATCGGACGGCGTCTGGGAGGCGGGTTCGGGGGCTGTCTTCGATCTGACGTCGAACGACCGCCGTCCGGAGGGATGGACATCGGCGGATGCCGCAGGACTGGCCGTGTTGCCCGGGTTGATTCGAGCCGACGAGGTGTTGGGCGGCAACGAGATCCGCCACGCGTTCCGCGTGACGGTGAGGGCGACCAATGGCCACGTATGGCCAGCGTCCCACACGGCGGGGTCGACGACCGGCGCGCCCCCGCTCGGCACCCGTCTCAGGCTGAAGGAGAGCGTCGACCTGTCGAGCTACCCGCCCGAGATCCAGCGCGTCTTCACGGCCATGAAGCGGTACGGGCTGATCATCGCGGACAACGGGTCGGACATGTTCATTCAGGGAACGATGGACGAGCGATGGGACAACGACGTCCTGAATCCGGCCTTCCGCTCCCTTTCGGCCGACGACTTCGAGGTCATCGAATCGGGGTGGCAGCCTTAGGGCGACGTCCTCCGCGGGCTTGTGGCCGTGCGCGGGCGATCCCACAATCGCGGATCGACTTCTCGCCCCGTTGGAGCCCTCCGATGCACCCACGCGCGCGCATCACTTCGCTGTCCGGCGCCCTCACCGCCATCGTACTCCTCGCGGCGTCCGGCGCCCCCCCAGTGTTCGCCCAGGAGCGCCCGACGCTCACCGAAGACGATTACGCGCAGTGGGAGCGTCTCGGCTCGGCCCTGTTGTCGCCCGATGGGTCCTGGTTGGCCGTCTCGATCAGCCGCGTCGACGACGAGGTCGAGTTGCGCATCCATCGGACGGCCTCCGACTCGGTGGTCGTCGTACCACACGGGCGCAACCCGGAGTTCGGCCGGGACGGTCGGTGGGCCGCGTTCTCGGTCGGGGTGTCGGAGGAGGAGCGCGACGCGGCCGAGGAGCGGGATGCCCCCGTACACGACAAGGTGGGGATTCTCGACCTCGAGAGCGGTGAGCTCGTCGTCCGCGATGCCTTCCAGCGCTTCGCCTTCTCCGGGGACGGCCGCTTTCTCGCGCTCGGACGCTACAAGCCCGAGGACAAGGAGAGTGATGGCGTCGACCTCGTCGTGCACGACCTGACCGACGGCCGTGACATGAGTTTCGGGAACGTGTCGGCGTGGTCGTGGAGCGACGAGGGCTCGCTGCTCGCGTTCACCGTCGACGCCGACGAGCGCGTCGGCAACGGCGTCACGGTGTTCGATCCTGCGGACGGTCGTATCCGATCTCTCGACGCGGACGACGCCGAGTACCGGCAGCTCGCATGGCGGGAAGACACGTCCGACCTCGCCGTCCTGAAGACCGTCGAGGACGAGGCGTACGAAGACACGGCGCACGTCGCACTGGTCTGGCGGAACGTCGCTTCGGGCTCACCGACCCGTGCGGCTCTCGACCCGACGAACAACCCGTCGTTCCCCGCCACGATGCGGGTCGTCGAACACCGGGCCCCGGTGTGGTCGGAGGATGGTCGCACCCTCTTCGTCGGCATCCAGGAGCGGATCCCGGCACCCCCCGAATGCGCCGACGAAGGAGACGAGGCCGACGACGGGGAAGATGCCGTCGAGTGCCATGGGGACGACGTCGCGGGCGTCGAGATCTGGCACACACGGGACGTCGACCCCGTGCCCCAGCAGCGGGTCCGCGAACGACAGCTACGCGAGGTCAACCACCTCTCGGCCTGGGACATCGACAGCGGGCGCTTCGTCCAGCTCGGCGACGATCTCACGGAGCAGGCTACGATCCTGGGGAGTGGCCGCTTCGCCCTGGGACGTGACGAGACGCCGTATGACGAGCACGCGATGTTCCGCCAACAGTACGCGGACCTGTACGCGATCGAGGTCGCCACGGGCGCGAAGCTTCCGATCGAGGACCGGGTGACGACGCTCGGCCCTGCGAGCCCGTCGGGCCGCTTCGTGACGTGGTTTTCCGGC
>JAUIKL010000181.1 GCA_030430625.1 Gemmatimonadota bacterium | reverse complement strand
ACGATCGGCATTCTCTTCGGGCGATTCCGGGGTGGACTCGCGATCGGCGTGATCTTCGTCGGAGCTCTGCTCGCCGCCGCCACGGGTGTCGTGGGTGCGAGTGTGACGGCGATGGGACTGATCTCCCTTCCCGTGATGCTCCGCAACGGCTACAAGGAAGAGGTTTCCCTCGGCGTCATCGCGGCGTCGGGTACGCTCGGCCAGATCATCCCGCCTTCGATCGTCCTGATCGTCCTGGGTGACCAGATGGGTGTGCCGGTCGGCTCCCTCTTCCGTGCGGCTCTCCTGCCCGGACTGGCCCTGACCGGTGCCTACGCGATCTACGTCGCGGGCCTCGCCTTCTTCAACAAGGAGGTCGCGCCGGCACTCTCCGACGACATGCGGGTCACCGGCCTGGAGTTGATCAAGCGCGTCGTCGTCTCGCTCCTTCCGCCGCTGATCCTGATCGTCGTCGTGCTCGGCAGCATCTTCGCCGGTGTCGCCACGCCGACCGAGGCGGGTGCCCTCGGGTCTGTCGGTGCCCTGGTGCTGGCTGCCATGAACCGGTCGCTGACCCTCAAGGCGTTGCAGGCGGCCATGGAGGAGACGAGCCGGCTCACGATCATGGTCGTTTTCCTGCTGATCGGGTCGACGCTCTTCGCGCTCGTCTTCCGCGGCTTCGACGGTGACCTGTGGATCGAGGGTATGCTCACGGGGATTCCCGGCGGAGCGCTCGGCTTCCTGCTGGTCGTGAACCTGGTGGTGTTCCTCCTCGGCTTCTTCATCGACTTCTTCGAGATCGCCTTCATCATCGTGCCTCTGATCGTTCCGGCGGCACTGATCCTCGGGGTCGATCTGACGTGGCTGGGCATCGTCCTGGCGGTGAACCTCCAGACGTCGTTCCTGACGCCGCCCTTCGGATTCAGCCTCTTCTACCTCCGCGGTGTGACACCGGAACGGATTCCGACGACGGCGATCTATCGCGGCGTCATCCCCTTCATCGCGATTCAGCTGGTCGTTCTTACCGGCCTGATCTGGATGGCCGTCCCGAAGTAGGATGAGCGAGGGGCCGGCGCTGAAGACGGTCTGGACCGGGGGGCGTCGGGCGCTCGGGAAGCATCCGGTCCTCGGGCCGTGGGTCCGTCATGTAGGCACGATCCGGGTGCAGGAGCACCCCGACGACCCGTTCCGCTATCTGGCCCGCTGCATCTGCTACCAGCAGTTGGCGGGTAAGGCCGCGGCCACGATCCACGGTCGCTTCGAAGCGGCGTTGAAGGGTGACGTCTCACCCGCCAAGGTGCTGCGTGTCCGAGAGTCGACCCTGCGGGGGGCCGGCCTGTCCCGGAACAAGCTGGCTGCGATCCGAGACCTGTCGGCCAGGGTCCGTGAGGGGGACGTGGTGTTGGAGGACATTCGGGACCAGCCCGACGACGAGGTCGTACGCCGACTCGTGAGGGTCCGGGGCATCGGCGAGTGGACGGCCCACATGTTCCTCATGTTCTGGATGCACCGCCCCGACGTGTGGCCGACCGGTGACCTCGGAGTCCGCTCGGGGTACGCCAAGGCCTTCGGACTCGACCCAGCGCCCACCGCGAAGGAACTCGAGCCCCTCGGAGAGGAGCTCAAACCCTGGCGGAGCGCCGCTGCCTTCTACTGCTGGCGGATTCTGGAAACGGAGCTGACATGACCCGTCGTACGACGCCGCTCACGGACGAACTCTATCGGTACTACGAAGAGGTCGCGATCCGCGAGAGCGACATCCACAGGAGGCTCCGGGAGGAGACCGGAAAGCTCGAGAAGGCCAACATGCAGATCAGTCCCGAGCAGGGGCAGTTCATGACGGTCTTCGTGGGTGCCATGCGGGCCCGTCGAGCCATCGAGATCGGGACCTTCACGGGGTACAGCGCACTCTGTATCGCGTTGGGGCTGGTCGACGACGGATCCCTCCTCTGTCTCGATATCGACGAGGAGTGGCCCACCTTCGGCCGGCGGTACTGGGCCGAGGCCGGCGTGGCGGACAAGATCGAGTTCCGAGCAGGCCCTGCGAGCGATTCTCTTCGCGACCTCATCGCGGCCGGGGAAGAGGGAGAGTACGACTTCATCTTCATCGACGCCGACAAGCGGGGGATCGAGGACTACTACGAGAAGTCGCTCCGGCTGCTACGGCCCGGCGGTGTGGTGGCCGTCGACAACACGCTTTGGAGTGGGCGCGTGGCGGATCCGGAGAACCGCGAGGATGACACGAAGGCCATCCGGGGCTTCAACGCGACGGTCATCGACGACCACAGGGTGCTCCTCAGCCTCGTTCCCATCGGAGACGGGGTGACGCTGCTGTACAAGCGGTGATCGCGGGATCGGGCGGAGGCCCGTCCGGGGTCGGATGAAGCTACACTGGCTCGAGCTGCGCATCCCGCCGGTCGGCGTTCTCCTGATGGCCGGTACGGGGATCGCGGCCCTCTCCGAGTGGGGGCTTCGGGTCGCGACGGTCGGCTCGCTTCGGTGGGTGTTCGCGACCGCCTGGGTCGTGGCCGCCGCCGCGGTGGGGCTCACCGCCGTGGCGACCTTCCGCAGAGCCCGGACCACGGTGAATCCGATGGATCCGTCGGCGGCCCGTACGGTCGTCCGCGACGGGATCTACGGGGTGACCCGCAATCCGATGTATGTCGCTCTCCTGCTCGTCCTGGTCGGGTGGGCCGTGTACCTCGGTGCCACGTGGGGTTGGGCCGTGCTGCCCGTCTTCGTCGGGTACCTGACCCGCTTCCAGATCATCCCCGAGGAGCGCGCGTTGAGCTCGTCGTTCGGCCCGGCGTACGCCGAATATCTCGGCACGGTTCGCCGCTGGATCTAGATCGACCCGCCGTCACGACCCTCCGCTGGCGTCTTGCCGATCGCGGCGCCGCGCCGCTTGGATGGCCTGCGCTCCCCCGAGCGCCGCGCCGATTGCGATCGTGTTGAAGACGACGTCGCGGGGGTCCGCCACACGACCCGGTACGAGTGCCTGAACGCCTTCGTCGAGAACGCCGATCGCGAACGCTGTGACGAAGGCCGCGACCGAAGGTGACGGTCCGTCGAGTCCTGCCCGCCGTCGCTCGAGCCACGCCGCCCGGAGGACGAGGGCCACGAGGCCGTACTCGAAGAGGTGCGTCCGCTCCTCAACGGAGAGTCCGAGGCGAAGCACCGCCATGGCGTAGACGGCGGTCGCGCCGGCCGCGACCCATCGAGCCCGGGGCCCATCACCGCGCTGCACGCCCGCTGCGATCACGACGAGCACCGCAGCGACGAAGCCGGCCGCGAAGAGCGGCTCGAGCAGGCCCTGTTCGCGAAGGATGCGCGCCAGCGCCGGTGCACGGGCGAGCGACGCGAAGATCGCGGCGACCATGGTCGCTGCCGTGAGCCACAGGAGGCGCTCCCGGTCCCGGGGTTGGGGTCTCATCCCCGCATGTTACGCAATCGAAGCTTGTGGCGAGCCTCCGGCGGCATGAAACTCATCAGCTCCACAACCGCCGATTCACTCTGGAGCGTTCATGTCCTCTTCCCTCTCGCGCGACGCGCTGGTCGATGCCCTGAGGGATGCCGGTGACGCCCACCACGAGTACGAGAAGGGCTACCTCGGCGGGAGCCGGGACGACGCGTGGCCCGGCTGGTACGCGGCCTTCGTGATCGGCCGCCTCGGTGATTTCGCCTCTCCCACCGAACTCACACAGTGGCTGGACGAGGCCGACGGTGGCGAAGAGTGGGCCGAGGATGCCGCCGACTACGTGCTCGGTGAACTGCGCGGCTGAGGTTCCGCCGCGCCGGAACGAACGAGGCCCGCTCCCCCATCGGGGAAGCGGGCCTTTGCACGAGGGGTGCCGACGACGCTAGACGCGTCCGAACGCTGACACCTGGTACGCCAACTCGTTGCCGCCCGCGTACGACCACTGAGCGTCCCGGAAGGTCCGGTACGACTCGTAGACCGTGCGGAACGACGCGTCGGCAGCCGCCTGCTCCTCGAGGTAGGCGTTCGACTCACGCCAGGCGGCGTCCATGATGTCCTGCGAGTACTCACGCACGACGACCCCGTGGTCGTTGACCAGGCGCTGCAGCGCCAGCGGGTTGGCGTTGTCGTAGGCGGCCAAGCGGTCTGCGAACGTCTCGCCGCACACGGACTTCAGGATTTCCTGGTACGCCGGGGGAAGCTCGTTGAAGGCGTCCATGCTGATCAGGAGGCCCATCGTCACGCCGGGCTCCCACCAACCGGGGTAGTAGTAGTTCTGGGCTACCTGGTAGAAGCCGAGCTTCTCGTCGTCGTAGGGGCCGACCCACTCGGTCGCGTCGATCGCGCCGCGCTCGAGCGCCGGATAGATCTCGGGAGCGCCGAGGTTCTGTACGGTGACGCCGAGACGGGACATGATCTCGCCGCCGATACCGGGGATCCGGAAGCGGAGACCAGCCAACTCGGAGAGGCTGTTCACGGGCTCGCGGAACCAGCCGCCCATCTGCCCACCCGTCGAGTTGCAGGGGAAGGAGATGATGCCGAAGTCGGCGTAGATCGAGTTGAGCAGCTCGAGACCGCCGCCGTGCATCATCCACGAGTACTGCTGCCGCGTGCTGAGGCCGAAGGGAATGGCGGTGTCGAAGGCGAGCGCGGGGTTCTTTCCGATGTAGTAGTAGCCGGGCGAGACACCACACTGGACGGTGCCCTGCATGACGGCATCCATCACCTGGAGCGCGGGAACGATCTCACCGGCCGCGTAGACGCGGATGGTGAAGTTGCCGCCGGTCAACTCCTCGACGCGCTGCGCGACGCGAACACCGGCGCCGTGGAGCAGGTCGAGAGAGGGCGGGAAACTCGTGGCGAGGCGCCAGCTCACCCGGGGGCCGCTGATGCCGCCGGCCTGGGCGCTGGACCCTTCGCCTCCTTCGGAGCCGCCGCAGGCGCCGAGAGCCGCTACACCCGCCGCACCCGTTCCGGCCTTCTTCAGGAAGTCCCGTCTCTTGATCGTCATCTCACTTCGTCTGTTATCGTGGTTCGATACCGCGCCGCAGCCCGGTTCCTGGAGCGCGAATGAAGTAACGTGGCCGGCGCGGTCCGGCAATCGTCGGCTGGCGCGAAGGGGGTGCGCGGCGAATCTTTTCGGGCCGCCCGCAGTCGCTCAGAAAGCCGTGAGGTCCACGATGCATCGACTCCTCGCTCCGCACCGGGCGCCGGTCCGTTCGACCGTCGCTCGCCCCGTTGTTCTGGCCCTGGCTCTCGCCATGGGGGCCGCCCTACCCGGTGTCGTTTCGGCCCAGAACGCCGAGCCGGTCCGTTCGAGTGGGGGCATGGTTTCGTCCCAGCAGTGGATCGCGAGCCAGGTCGGCGCGGATGTGCTGGCGGCAGGAGGAAACGCCGTGGACGCGGCCATCGCCACGGGCTTCGCGCTGGCGGTCACGCACCCGACTGCCGGGAACATCGGTGGGGGCGGCTTCATGGTGATCCGTTTCCCGAACGGGCAGACGACTGCGCTGGACTTCCGTGAGAAGGCGCCGCTGGCGTCGCATCCCGAGATGTGGCTCGACGAAAACGGCGAGTACTCCTCGGAGCGCCACCACCAGAGCCATCTGGCGGTGGGTGTACCCGGTACCGTGGCCGGCTTCGACAAGGCGCACCGGTTGTACGGACAGGCGGACTGGTCGGAGCTGGTGGAGCCGGCGGTCGACCTCGCGGCCGACGGCTTCGAGTTGAGCGAGACGCTGGCGGGTTCGATCGGGCGCTTCGCCACCGGACGGGGCAGCCGGTACGAGGCCACGGTGGCGGCCTTCACGAAGAACGGGACTCCGTA
>JAUIKL010000180.1 GCA_030430625.1 Gemmatimonadota bacterium | reverse complement strand
CACTTCGAGGAGGGGTGGGGTCGAGTCGGTCACCATGGGCGGAGCTTCGCAAAGCACCCGCTTCCACGCCAGTTTCCTACATGGACACCCCCCGATTCGACGCCCACACGATCGTCGTCGGCGCCGGCGCTGCCGGGCTGATGGCCGCCCTGACGGCAGCGCGCGCCGGTGGCGACGTGCTCCTCGTCGAGCGCACATCCGACGGCGGCCGGAAGATCCTTATCAGCGGCGGAGGAAGGTGCAACATCCTGCCGCACGTCCTGCGGCCGGAGCGCTACGTCACCGACTCCTCCCCGAACACACTCAGGAAGCTGTTGCGAGCCTGGCCGCTCTCCGAGCAGATCGCCTTCTTCGAGGCCGAGCTCGGGATGCCGCTGGAGCTCGAGGAAGAGACGGCCAAGCTCTTTCCGTCGAGTCACCGGGCGCGCGACGTCCGGGACATGCTCGTTCGTCGGTTCCAGGAGGCGGGTGGGCGCATCTGGTTCGACGCGACGGTCGGCGGTCTCAGGCCGGAGGGCGACGGTTGGGTCGTCGAGCTGGACGGTGCCCCGAGCGCCCGAGCAGAGAAGGTCGTACTGGCCACGGGAGGGCTGTCGGTACCCAAGACCGGAAGCGACGGAACCGGCCTTAGACTCGTCGAGGCCCTCGGCCACACACTGCATCCGACGTACCCGGCGCTGACGCCCCTCGTGGCCGACCCGCATGCTCAGGCGGAGCTGGCTGGGATCTCGGGCCCCGTATCGATCATGGCCCCCGATACCCGACCGACCTTCGAGACCCACGGGGGATTCCTGATCACCCACGACGGATGGAGCGGGCCAACCGTCCTCGACGCGTCCCACCTGGCCATTCGCGGGCGCGCCGACGGTACTCGCCAGGAGCTGCTCGTGTCGTGGTCTTCAGAGGACGCGGACAGCTGGGACGAGCGGCTGCGCGGCTCCAACGGGACGGTGCGCTCGGTCGTGTCGCGCCACGTCTCTCGCCGACTGGCCGAGTGGCTGATCGCGGACTCCGGGACCGACCCCGCCACCTCTCTGGCGCAGTTGAAGAAGACCGAAAGGCGCGCGCTCGTACGAACCCTCACGGCGTGGCCGATGCCATGGACCGGGAGCGCCGGCTACAAGAAGGCCGAGGTCACCGGCGGGGGCGTGCCTCTGGACCAGATCCATCCTCGAACGATGGAGTCGCGCGTTCGCCCCGGACTGTACCTTTGCGGAGAGATCCTGGACGCGTTCGGTCCGATCGGTGGTCACAACTTCGCGTGGGCCTGGTCGACCGGACGGACGGCCGGGATGGCTACCCAGCGCGGGCAAGGCGAATAGACGACATGCGAAACGAGCGGCCGGATGCGCCGTGTATCTCCCGACGGACGTGGCTGCGCCGGGTCGCTGCGCTGGCGGTCTGCCCCATGGCTGTTCCTTCGGCCACCCCGGACGCGCCCGTACCCGACCCGCGCCTCACGGCTCGACCGTACCCACCCCGGATCAGGGCGGAGCCGGGCCTCACGACCTTCGGCGAGCAACTCGGACGCGGTGGGCTCCTCTACGTCCCCCGGGGGCACGATCCGGAAGACGCCGTCCCCTTCGTTCTCGCGCTGCACGGTTCCGGGAGCTCGGCCGATCGGTGGTCCGCGCTCTTCGAGACCTGTGATGCGCGGGGCGTGGCCCTCCTCGCTCCGTCGTCCCGGGAGCGGACGTGGGACCGCGTGAACGGGGACTTCGGTCCCGATGTCGGCTTCATCGATTCGGCCCTCCGATACGCCTTCGATCGACTGGTCGTCGATCCCACACGGATCGCGATGGCGGGCTTCTCCGACGGAGCCTCGTACACGCTGTCCCTCGGCCCGTCGAACGGGGACCTGTTCACACACCTCATCGCGTGGTCTCCCGGCTTCACCAGCCCGGCCGAGCCGATCGTCGGGCAACCTCGCGTCTTCGTTTCCCACGGTCGCGCGGACCGGGTCCTCCCCGTGCAGGCGAGCCGAGACGGGATCGTGCCGATCTTCGAGATGGATGGATACGAGACACGGTACCTCGAGTTCGATGGCGTGCACGAGATGCCGACGGACGTCGTCGACGAGACCTTCGACTGGTTCCTGTCGGAAGGCTGAGTGGCCGACCGGAGCGCGTTCTTGATCCCGGGGTGCGCGCTCCCCAAGTTGGCTGCGGCGACCGATCCTCGCCCAACCTCTTCGACTCCGCCCCGACCGGAGTCCCCGTGAGGCAAAGGAGGGCACACCTCCGGATCGGCATCGACGAACTCGTCGTGCCACGGAGGCCAGCCGTCGGGGGGTGGGCTGGCCGTGGCGTGACTGGAGAGACCGATGCCCAAGGACAAGGATTTCAAGCGCCTGATCAGGGCGCGCATGGCCAAGACCGGCGAGTCGTACACGACCGCTCGCACCCATCTGTCCGGAGAGCGGGGAAGCCGACACCGACCGGGGCAGCTGCCCGACGGGTACGAAGCGCTGGCCGGGATGAGCGACGAGGCGGTCGAGAACGCGACCGGCCATTCGTGGCCCGCGTGGGCGGCATATCTCGACGGACTCGACGCGTTCACATGGGAGCATCGAGACATCGCGGCTCACATCGACACGTCCTTCGACTGTGGGGGGTGGTGGGCACAGACGGTCACCGTCGCCTACGAACGATTCCGCGGACTGCGCGACTACGGGCAGCGCAGAGGCGGCGGCTACGATGTGAACAAGAGCCGTACGGTCCCCGTTTCCGTCCAGGACCTCTGGGAGGCCTTTGCCGATCCGGGGCTACGCAACCGATGGATGACCGCACCGGAGGTGCACTTCCACCGACAGACCGAGCCGAAGTCGATGCGGGGTTCCCTCCCCGACGGGACGAAGGTCGAGGTGTACTTCACATCGAAGGCCGAGGCCAAGAGCGCGGTATCGATTCAGCACCGAGGGCTCGCGTCCCGGGAGGAGGCCGATGGGGTCAGAGCGGCGTGGACGGAACAGCTCGAGCGACTGGTCGCTCTCCTCGATCGTGTCTGAGACTGCTACGAACCGTCCTGGGTCACCGATGCGCGAGCGAGGCGAACGGACGCTTCGATGGCACCCCGCAGAACGACCGGAATCGACGCCACTCCGCGTTCGGCCACGGCCTCGGCCACCGCCAGCGCGAGGAAGGGTTTCGATCGTTTACGCACGGCCTTCTGGATGATTCTCTTCGGAGGCGGGTTCTGTCCGTCGGGTCGATCCGCGATACGAGCGGCCTCCCGGTAGACGTCGTCGAATCCGTGGTGCCAGAGGCACTGCTCGATGTCCCGGTGCCCGAGCATCGAGATCCGGTCCCCCACCTCGGCCCCGTCGAGGAAGCTCTCGGCGCCCTTGGCGTATACACTGCCCGACTCGTCGCCATCCGTGAGGAGGTGCCACGGAATCCCGAGGTCGTTCGCCAACTTCGCTAGCGGCGCGACGCCACATTGCGCGAACTCGATCATACGAACCCCTTCGGCCTCGAGATCGAAGCCCACGACCTCCGAAAGCTGATTCAGGAGCCAGAACTCCGACTCACCCTCCACGAGGAGCCAACAGCGGGCGAAGAGGACGCCCCCCCGCTTGGCCCGGACGTGGTACGCCACCCGCCTCAGATCACGGGGCGTCAGGGTATCGTGGCGGAGCCGGTGCACAGCCACGGCATCTCCGCCGCGCACGAGCCGCCTCAGGAAGACCATCGGCACCGAAGAGAGCAGTTCTCCGGAGTTCGTCGTGACGATCGTCTGGGCGCGGAGAGCCTCGATGACGTCCCAGGTCGAGGCCAGGAGCACGGGGTGCAGGTGCGCCTCGGGTTCTTCGATCATGATGATCGGGTGCGACGGACCGGCCAACTCTTCGCCGCCGTGCACGTCGAGGATCGAGCCGAGTACGAGAAGCAGCGCGAGGTTGTGGCTCCCGCTCCCCGACAGGTCCAGACTCGACGCTCCAGCCGAGGTCGTGCCCCACCGGCGGACCTCGGCTCTCAGATCGTCCAATACCCGATGGACCGGCTGCGGACCCGGGCCGTCTCGCACCCCCTCCTCGAGGAGCCGATGGGCCGCTTCGAGCCCCTGGGAGATGTGGTCCGGTGAGACAGGTCCTCTCGTGTGCGCGAGGTCGTGGTACACTCGGGCAATGGTCTCGGCGAGATTGCCCGCACCACGCCGCGACTCGCGGCGCTTCTCCTCAGCACCCGGGATCGGCTCGTCCCTTCGCGGGTGCGCGAAACGCAGCATGAGGACGGGATGGGCAGCGAGGAGTTCGTCGAGATCCGGATCCTCCGGACCCGCCGCTCGTGTCTGCCCGTCCTCTCCGACGTAGGAGCGAAGGACGGTCCGATCTTCATTCGTGCCGTAAAAGCGTACCCGGATCCTGTGACGCGAGTCCGCCGCGGCTTCCTCTCCGCCTCGGCCCCCCGGACCCTCGAAGGTGAGGTCGATCCGAACAGGAACGGGCTCGCCTCCGCCCGGGGGAGGGACATCCGACTCCCGAAACCTGGTCCCGGAAGAGGTACCCCGAAGTCCGAGGCACAAGCCGAGCGCGTCGAAGACCACCGCCTTTCCGTGACGGTTCTCGGCAATCAGCACGGTGACGTCGTCGAAGGCCATGCCGAGACGGCGGACCCCGCGGAAGTTTTCGATCTCGATGTATTTGAGACGCACGGGGCCCCAGTCGTGAAGGGATCGCTGACCGACGCGCACACGCTACGATGACCGGCCTCGAATGGCTCCCCTTGTCAGCCGAGGGGAAAACGCGTACCGTCCCCTTGCCTCACAAGGGGAGAGAGATGACCCAGAACCCGAACCTCGTTCGAGCCACGCTCGACCTGCTCATCCTGAAGGCGCTGACCTGGGAGCCGAGACACGGCTACGGCGTCGCCGACTGGATTCAACAGGTAACCGACGGCTCCCTCCTCATGGAGGAAGGGACCCTGTACCCCGCGCTGCACCGGCTCCACGGAAAGGGCCTCGTCTCCTCGGAGTGGGGGCTCTCCGAGAACAACCGGAGAGCCAAGTACTACCGGCTGACCCGTGAGGGAGAACGACACCTACAGGTCGAGTCGGAGTCGTGGTCCCGCTACACCGATGCCGTCGCCCGAGCCCTGGCTCTGGAGGAGCCGAGGGGATGACCCGCGGGGGAGGCGATGGGCCGCGCCGGTTGTTCCGATTGTCGTTCGGGAGCGAGCGCGTGGAGGCGGAGGACGAGGTCCGCTTCCACATCGAAGAGCTGACCGAGCGATTGATGCGCGACGGGATGGAGGAGAACGAAGCGAGGGCAGAGGCCACGCGTCGATTCGGGGATGTGGACACGGTGCTCGACGAGGTCGAGGAGCTGACGAGGAGGAGGGAGAGGACGATGAGGAAGACCGATCGAGTGGATGCGACGAGGCGGAACCTGGCCTTCGCCGCGCGGCAGCTGATACGCAACCCGGGCTTCGCGGCGATCGCCGTGTTCACGATCGCGCTCGGCATCGGTGCGACGACCTCCGTATTCAGCGTGGTCGACGGCATCATGCTGAGGCCCCTGCCGTACGACGATCCCGACGAGCTCGTCATGATCTGGGCTGACTATACTCGTCGCGACGTCGTCCTTCCCGACAAGAGTCGGGAGTGGCTCTCGTGGGCCAACTTCCGGGACCTGCGCAACGAGGTCTCCACCCTGGAGTCCGCCGCGGCTTTCTCCGGCTTCAACCCGACACTGACCGGCGCCGGGACGGGAGCGCAGAGGTTGAGCGGCGCAGCGGTCTCACGCGGTATGCTCGTCGATGTCCTCGGCGTCGAACCCGCGCTGGGCCGTTCGTTCACGGACGACGAAGATCGGCCCGACGGGCCCCTGGCGGTCG
>JAUIKL010000179.1 GCA_030430625.1 Gemmatimonadota bacterium | reverse complement strand
GCCGCACCGGGGCCGTAGGAACGAGCCGGCGTTCGTGACCCAGGTGGCGGAGGCCGTGGCCCGGCACCTCGGCGCCGAGACGGCGGATGTGGCCCGACTCACGACCGAGAACGCCTGCCGCTTCTACGGCGTGAGCTGACCATGGCTCGCCGGATTCGGGTGCTCGCGGACAGCGTGGCCAATCAGATTGCGGCCGGGGAGGCGGTGGAGCGCCCCGCGTCCGTCGTGAAGGAACTCGCCGAGAACGCGATCGACGCGAAGGCTTCCCGGGTCGAGATCGCCATCGAGCGGGGTGGCAAGAGGCTGATCCGGGTCAGCGACGACGGGATCGGCATGGGCCGTGAGGACGCGCTCCTCTGCTTCGATCGACACGCCACGAGCAAGATCGAGGAGGCGACCGACCTGTCGGGGGTGCGAACGTTCGGCTTCCGGGGGGAGGCGATTCCGTCGATCGCATCCGTGTCCCGACTCTTGCTCGAGACCCACGACGGGGAGGGGGACGCCGGGACCCGGGTGCGCGTGAGTGGGGGGCAGATCAACGACGTGTCCGATCACCCTCGGCGTCGAGGTACCACCTTCGAGGTGCGGAACCTCTTCTTCAACGCCCCGGTCCGCGCCCGCTTTCTGAAGTCGGTCTCCGCGGAGGCACGTGCGGTGAGCGAAGCGGTGACCGCGCTGGCCTTGGCCCATCCGAGTGTCGCCATTCTCCTCACCTCGGACGACCGGACCCTGCTCGATCTGGCGCCCGCCGTCGAGGTGGCCGCCCGGGTGTCACAGATCTGGGGGGCGGATCACGCGTCGACCCTGCTGGCGGCCGACGGGCAGGACGGCGACGGTCGAGTGCGGGGTCTCATCCAACGTCCCGATGCGGCTCGTCCGGGCGTCCGCCGCAGTCACCTCTTCGTGAACGGGCGCCCTTTCCGCTCTCCGGACGTGGTGCGGGCCGTCGAACGCGGATATCGGACGACGCTCCCGCACGGGGTGCGCCCGTGGATCTTCCTCTACCTCGACCTTCCCGGGCCCCAGGTCGACGTGAACGTACATCCGGCCAAGGCCGAAGTGCGCTTCCGGGACCCGAACAAGGTCGAGGCCCTGGTGGAGGCTGCCGTCCGTGCCGTTCTCGAGACCGAGGCCAGCTCGGCCACCTTCGACTCGGGGCCGCCGGCAACGAACGTCGTGCGGGATCGGCCGACCTCGCCGGGTGGTTTCTCCGCGAACCGTGCGGCGGGGGGTGGTGCCCGACCCGGGACGGGCCGGAAGGACGACGAGGCCGCTGCCGCGCAGATGGCGTTGTTCATGTCCGGAGCGCCGGGCGCCGGTGACAAGGGCGCCGCCGCCCCGGACGGTGTGGCGACCGCACCGGCGGCTTCAGCGGAGTCCACGGTCGGCCGACCGCGACTGTGGCAGGTGCTCGATACCTACGTCCTCGTGGAGACCCGTGACGGGATCCTGATCGTGGACCAGCACTCGGCGCACGAGCGGATCCTCTTCCAGCGCTTCATGGACGCTTTTGACGCCGGCGGGCAGGAGAGCCAGCGACTCCTCTTCCCACTGACCCTGCGGCTCACCGCGCCGGAGGTGTCGATGGTCGAGGACTTGAAGGGCCTCCTGGCCAAGGCCGGCTTCGAGGTCGAGGGCTTCGGCGGGGACACCGTGATCGTCCACGCCGTCCCCAACCCGCACCGGTACTTCGACGCCGAACGGGCGTTCCGGGAGATGGTCCACGAGCTCACCCACGGTTCGGACCTCGTTCGAGCGGCGCACAACCAGCACGAGCGGATCGCGATGACGTTCGCCTGCAAGAGCGCGATCAAGGCGGGGCAGAAGCTGTCGGAGGCCGAGATGCAGGAGCTCTTCGATCAACTCTTCGCCACGGAGCTGCCGCACCACGACGTCCACGGCCGACCGACCATCGTCCGTCTCTCCAACTCCGAGTTGGAACGGAAGTTCGGCCGGGCGTGACCGAAGCGCCGCTCTTCGTCGCGATCACCGGCACGACGGCGTCCGGGAAGACGGATCTCTCCCTGGCCTTCGCGCGGCGGTACGAGGTGGAAATCGTCTCGATGGACTCGCGGCAGGTGTATCGGGGCATGGACATCGGCACCGACAAGGTCGGCCCGGAGGGGCGTGAGGCCGTTCCCCATCACGGCCTCGATCTCGTCGACGCCCGCGAACGTTACTCCGCGGGACAATTCGCGCGGGATGCTCGCCGGTGGATCGGCGAGATCCGGGGGCGGGGCCGCCTCCCGCTCCTCGTGGGCGGGACCGGCTTCTTCCTCCGCGCCGTGCTCGACCCGCTTTTCGAACAGCCTTCGATGGACCGCGAACGTCGCGAGGGGCTGCGCCGGTGGCTCGCGGACCTCGACACCGAGCGACTCGCCGAGTGGACCCGGGTGCTCGACCCCGAACGAGCCGACCTGGCGATCGAGGGTGGCCCTCACAGGATGGGTCGTACGATCGAGGTCCCTCTCCTGACGGGCCGCCCCCTTTCGTGGTGGCACCGGCACGCCCCGGCCGAGGCCCCCGGGGTTCCAGGGGTCGTCCTCCGCCTCGATCTTCCCCGGGAAGAAACCGTAGAGAGGATCGACCGGCGGGTCGGGACAATGGTCGAACGCGGGCTCGTCGAGGAGGTGAGAGGTTTCCTCGAGGCCGGATACAGCGAGGACGATCCGGGTATGACCGGTACCGGATACCGTGAAATCGCGCGCTATCTACGCGGGGCGTGCACGTTGCCGGAGGCGATGGAGGAAGTCCGGATCAACACGCGCCGCTATGCTCGACGGCAGGTGACCTGGTTCCGACACCAGCTACCGGAAGACGCGGTGTCGATCGACGCACAGCAATCCGTGTCCGAACAATTCGACGCGGCCCTGGATGCCCTCCGGGCGGCCGGGATCGTGATGGAGAACTATCTCCGGGAGGGGAGCGCAGCATGAAGATCGGGATCACCTGCTACCCGACGTACGGTGGGTCGGGGGCGGTCGCGACCGAGCTGGGCCTGGCCCTGGCCGACCGCGGCCACGAGGTACACTTCATCTCGTACGCTCAACCGTTTCGGCTCAACGGCTTCCAGGAGCGAGTGTATTTCCACGAAGTCGAAATGGAGGACTACCCGCTCTTCGAGCACCCCCCGTACGCGCTGGCCCTGGCCGTTGCGCTCCACGACGCCGCGCACAAGCACCAGCTCGACCTCGTGCACATGCACTACGCGATCCCGCACGCGGCGTCGGCCTACCTGGCTCGTCAGATGATGGCGCTGGAGCGGCCGCTCCGGGTCGTGACCACCCTCCACGGAACCGACATCACCCTCGTCGGACTCCACCCGTCCTTCCACGGCATCACCCGCTTCTCGATCCTCGAGTCGGACGGACTGACCGCCGTTTCGTCCTACCTCCGTGACGAGACGGTCCGGGACTTCAGCGTCCCCGCCACACGGATCGACGTGATCCCGAACTTCATCGACACCGAGATCTGGCGGCCGGATCGTGAGCCCTGTCACCGCGCCAAGCTCGCGCCGAACGGAGAGAAGATCGTGATGCACGTGTCGAACTTCCGCTCCGTGAAGCGCGTCGGGGACGTCGTACGTGCCTTTGCGGGGATGCGGGATCGTGAGGGTGTGGTGGCGCGGCTCATCATGGTCGGAGACGGCCCCGATCGGATGCGGGCGGCGTCGGTCGCGCACGAACTGGGGGTCAACGAAGACGTCGTCTTTCTCGGCAAGCACCAGTCGACTGAAGAGCTTCTCTCGTGCGCCGACCTCTTCTTGCTACCGTCCGAGACGGAGTCGTTCGGCCTGGCCGCTCTCGAAGCCATGGCGAGCGGTACCCCTGTCGTGGCCTCGAACGCGGGCGGGATTCCCGAAGTCGTCACGGATGGTGAGGACGGCTACCTGTATGCGGTCGGGGACACGGCCGGGATGGCGGAGGGAGGAGCCCGACTGCTCACGGACGAGAACGAACACCGGCGTGTCTCGGCCAACGCACGCCAGACGGCAGTGTCACGCTTTTCCAAGGACTCGGTGGTCCCGATGTACGAAGATCTCTACGCCCGCGTCCTGAGAGCCGACTCGTGACGACGTGGGAAGCGATTCTCCTCGGATTCGTGCAGGGGGCCACGGAGTTCCTGCCGGTATCGAGCTCCGGCCACCTCGTCATCACGCAAACGCTCCTCGGTCTCGACCTCCCCGGGATCCTCTTCGAGGTCGCCGTCCACGTGGCGACCCTCGTCTCGATCCTCCTCGTGTATCGGAAGCGGGTCGGAGAGTTGGCCGCGGGGGCGATTCGGCGAGACCCCGACTCGTTGCGATACATCGGCCTGATCGTCATCGCGACGATTCCCGCGGGACTCCTGGGTGTCCTGGCGAAGGACTGGATCGAGGCGCTCTTCGACGATCCGTACACCCCGGGCATCGCGCTGCTGGTCACGGGGCTCGTCCTGTGGAGCAGCCGGGCGGCGCTCGAACGGTCCCGTGACGAGCGCCCGACGGCGACGGCGGCCGTGCTGATCGGCCTCGCCCAGGCGGTCGCGCTCGTGCCCGGGATCTCACGATCCGGAATGACCGTCGTGGCGGCCCTGTGGCTCGGACTCGAGGCCAGGGAGGCCGCGGCCTTCTCGTTTTTGATGGCGGTTCCGGCTGTCGGAGGCGCAGCCGTCCTTCAGGTCGCGGACCTCGGCGGCGCGGTCACCCTGCCGGCCACCGTACTGTGGGCCGGAGCGATCGCCGCCGGCATCACCGGGGTGCTCGCCATACGAACCTTCGTGGCGATGCTCGCGCGGCGTTCCTTCCACTTCTTCGCGCCCTACTGCTGGTTTGTCGGGGCGGCCTACCTGATCTACCTCGCGCTCCGGTAGATGACCGGGCGAGGGCACCCCGCCGCGCAGTGGGACGGTCACGCCGTCGCCGCGCTCGCGGCCTCGTGGGGTGTCCCGCACATCGAGGTGTGGGACGTGCTGTCCTCGACGAACGACCGTGCGGCCGAACTGGCTCGGGGCGGAGCGGCACCGTGGACGGTCGTCGTCGCGGTCGAGCAGAGCGCGGGGCGGGGGCGACAGGGACGGTCGTGGACATCGGGGGCCGGAGCCGGACTCTGGATGTCCATCGTGGCCCCGCCGACCACCCGAGACGGGGCGAGACTTCCGCTACCCCTCGCGGTCGGGACGGCGGTGGCGGAGGCCATCGACGCCGTGGCGCCCGGCCTCCTCTGCCAGGTGAAGTGGCCGAACGACCTCGTGGTGCAGGGGCGAAAGCTCGGTGGTGTGCTTTGCGAGGGGCGCCGTGACACGACCGTCGTCGGGATCGGCGTCAACGTCGAGACACCCGAGGTGGGCGACCCGGAGGATCCGCCCGGGACCCCCGGGATCGGCCCGCTCCGTCCGATCGGCCTGGTGGCGTTGGCGGGAGGTGCGGGGGCGCCGTCACACGCGACGTTGGCGGGCGAAGTCGTTCGTCGACTTCGTGCTACGCTGAGCGAGGCGACGGACCCCGCCTCACTTCTCGAGCGTTTCCGCTCGCGTGACGCCCTTTGCGGGCGCCGAGTCGTTTCGGAGACGGGTGGGGTGGGGGTGGCGCGCGGAGTGACCGAGGACGGCAGTCTGGTCCTGGAGCGCGAGGATGGAACGCGGGTACATGTCGTGTCCGGCTCGGTCCGATGGGCGTCGGACCGATCGTAGCCCCATGAGGGAGGCAAGACCCATGCAGCTGGTCGTGGATGTCGGAAACACCGAGACCGTGGTCGGTGTGGCCACCGGACCCCAGGAACTGGTGGCCGAGTGGCGCGTGAGCTCGAGTGTGCCGAGGACGGGCGACGAGATGACCGCGTTGATCCGGGCGTTCCT
>JAUIKL010000178.1 GCA_030430625.1 Gemmatimonadota bacterium | reverse complement strand
GGGACGACGTCGTGCTCACGTCGAGTGGAACTCACGCGTTGCAGGCCACGCTCCGACTCGTCGCGGACAGCGCCCACAGCCCGTGCGTGGTCGGCCTTCCTTCCTACTCGTGCTACGACCTCGTGACAGCTGCACTCGGGGCCGGAGTCCGCGTCCGGTTCTACGACGTGGACCCGAGCACACTGGCCCCAGACCGTGAAGACTTCGAGCGAGTGCTTCGCACCGGCGTGCAGGCGATCGTGGCAGCGAACCTGTACGCATTCCCGCTGCCCATCGCGGAGCTGATCGCCGGGTGTCGCGCGCACGGCGCGGTCCTGATCGAAGACGCGGCCCAGGGAATCGGAGCGTCGCGCCCCGCGGAAGGTGCGGGCCCCGACGCGACCATCCTCAGCTTCGGCCGCGGCAAAGGCTGGACCGGAGGAGGGGGAGGAGCCGCCGTACTGCGGGGGGCACTCGCCGCGGGCACTCGTCTCCCGGGGACGGGGGGCCGCGGAACGAAGTCGTTCGTGACGGCGACCCTCGCCTGGCTACTCGGACGCCCCGCGCTGTTCGGAATCCCGAGCGCCCTGCCGTGGCTGGGGGTGGGGGAAACCCACTTCAAGGCTCCGACCGAGGTCGTCCCCCCCTCGGCGTTCTCCACCCACCTCGTGAGCAGGACCACGCAGGCGGCTTGGGACGCAGTGCAGCACCGCCGATCGGCCGCGCGGGCGTGGTCGTCGGCTCTGGCCGACCTCGAGGCCGAAGGTCGGATCAGACTGTGTACTCCGCTCCCGAAGCTCGAGAGCGGTTTCCTTCGGTACCCCGTCCTCGCGGCATCTGCCGCCGCGGCGACGGAGATGTACGAGCGAGGACGACGCTTCGGTGTCGCGCGTGGGTATCCCATCCCTCTGCCTCGACTCGAGCCCGCCCGCTCGCTGCTGGACACCGCGCCACCCCGGATGGCAGGCAGTGAGGAACTGGCGGCGTGTCTCGTGACGCTACCCACTCACCACTGGGTTCGTGACGCAGACCGGCGATCGGTGGTCGAGCTCTTCGCCTCCGTCTGAGCCCCACCGACCAGAGCTTCGATCTGCGCCTCCAGCCGGGCGCGCATGGCCTCGACCTCGGCTCTTCTCGATCCGACCTCCTCCGCGACCCCGGCGCGCAATCGCTCGACCTCACCCTCCAACCGTTCGACGTGAGGTGCGGCCTGCGCTGCGACCTCCGCGCGAACCCGGTTCTCGGCAGCCTCGATTTCACGACCGACCTCCCGACGCAGCGAGGCGGCCACCGTACCTCCGAGGTTCGACTCGACGACCAGGGACGGTGAGGAGATGCTTCCGTCGAGCCCCACGGTGAGTTCGATCCTTTCGAGCCCCGCAACCGCCCTCTGAACGAGGCCACGTCCCCAATCCGCCGATCCGACTGCAAGCGACGCGGTCGTGTCGACCCCCGCCCCCTGCCAGGAGATGTCGTCCGAACTCCATTCGAGGCGCAACGAGATCTCGTCTCCCACACGGCGAGCGCTCACACGCTGGTCCCCGACCCCGAGTGACAGGGATCCACCGAAGGCCGAGACCGACACGGCGGGCAGCTCCAGGCCTCGCACGACGAGTTCGAGTGAATCCCTGAGCACGTCACCGGTGTGATCGAGTGACGCTGCCAACTGAATCGACGATGGCCCGGCCTCTCGACCGATCAGGATCGTCGTCGGCTCGGACCACGCAGCCGGGGTCGTCGTGAGATCCCGCACGGTGGCGGTGTAGGCACCCGCGGCCGCCCCCCTGCCGTCGATCGACAGAGTCACGTCACCCTGCTCGACGAGAAACGCCGGCCACTCCGCACCCCGCCGGAAATCGTACGTGGTACCCTCGGCCCTTGCTCGACGCGGTCCCGGTCGGTTGCGGGGATCGAGACCCGGCGGTAGAAAGCGCTCGGCGGTACGCGCCCAGTAGAGCATCGGTCGCATCCAGCTCAGTGCGGTTCCACCGAACAACGCCGGCGACACCGAAGGGGCCTCGAGCGAAGGCAGGTCGAGGAGACTACGAGCATACGCAAGGTCACGAGTCCGCAGCTCGGCCAGGCGCTCAGCGGTCGGCACCACGCCTGCGAGTGCGGTCCGGACGCTGTCGTCGAGCGCCGCGACCTCCCGCTGGAGACTGGTCAGGGACTCGAGGCTACTCCGTCCGTCACGCAGGAGGCCGGGCAGTTGGAGCGCGGTCGTCGGGGTGAGGCGGAACTGCTCGAGCCGCTCGACGACGGCGCGCACCGAGTCGATCCTCGGTCGCGGATCGATCCGCTCCAGCCGTTCGTCCCACGAATCACCGAGAGAGTCGACGCGCAGGAGTGCGTCTCGCGCGAAGCGCACCGTGGCCAAAGAGTCGGCGGAGATGGCCTCGGTACGCACCACACCGGTCAACGCGTCGAGGGAGAGCTCGGGCACCTCGATGGCGTCGGCCCAGGCGTCGATCTCCCTCCAGAGGGCGCCCGCGGCCGGGTCGGGGTTCTCGAGTGCTCCGCTCGTACTCCGGTCGGTTCCGAAGCGAACACCGAGCACTTCGACCCGCTCGAGGACGACCTTCTTCTGCAGCAGCGGATCGATCCTGACCTGCCCCACGATCGACTCGGCCTCGAAGAGGTTCTTCATGGGCTGATCGGGATTCGCGACCTGCAACCCGGTCAGTCGCACGATCCCTTCCGTGGGTCGCAGATCCGCCGCATCGACATCGACTCTCGCTCCAGTGAGAGACGCGCCCGTGTTCTCGACGCCACGCTCGACCCACCGGTCGGCGTACAACCACCAGATCACGCCCACGAAGACGACGAGGCCCGCGAAAACGGAGAGACCGGACGGGCGCAGGACGCGGCGGCGCGTGGAGGGGTTCTCTGTCATGACGGAGGCCGGAACAGGCGGTACGCACCGTAGAGCTTCGACGCCCGGATCGCTCGGAAGAGGCGGGCATCGCGGTACCGCTCGTAGATCGTGGCCCGGTACCACGCGACCGCAGCCCGCGCCCCGAAGAAGATAGGGACCGCCCCGACGACCCAGCCGACGATACTTCCGATGACGATAGTGTTCGTAGGATTCCCGAGTGCCACCACCGGCATGTTGTACAGCGCCACCCATAGGGGACGGAGAGCGCTACTCTCGGCCAGGAGTGCGGTGCCGAGGGCATGGAAGACCGGGTCGAGAGCGAAGCCGACGGGAGTGAAGACCATCCACCCCAGCGTGGCCCCGGGAACCGAGACCCGAAAGAAGAGGATCAGGCCCACGATCAGCAGGTTGTGCAAGCTCACGAGCGGGGTGAGTCCCAGGCATGCTCCCAGGGCGATACCCGCAGCGACCTGCCCGGGGGTACCCTCGGAATTCAGTGCCTTCGCCAGGCTCTGGATGAACTTTACGATCCAGTACACGGTCGCTCCTCAACGGGAGGGGAACGCGTCTCGTAGCCCCTCCCACACGTGGTCGTTCCCGTAGGCGAGCGGGAAGAGCGCGACACCGCCCAGCCCGAGCGAGCGAGCCAACGCGTACTTGGCCGTCAGACTCTGCACGTCGTCGAACCAACCCTGCCGCCATCCCTCGCCGTCCTCGAAACGGTACCAGACGGAACCGCTCGCAGCATCCCGCTCGATCCCGTAGCGCTCACTTCGTGCGAGGGCGCGCGGTAGCTCGGGGAGCACGTCGTCCGGAGCGGTCAGCGGAATCGTCACTCCCGGCCCTCGGGTCGGGGCGCCGACCCGCTCGGCCTCGACCGGCCACTCGTACCCGAAGAGGGGCACGCTCATCACGACCTGGTGCCGAGGTACGCCCAGCTCGTCGAACCGGCGTACGGCGGCCTCCCAGTTGATGTCCCCCCAGCCGGACGTCGGGGCCGTAGGGCCTGCCGAAACGCTCCCGGGGCTGTGGAAGTCGTATCCCTGAACGACGAGATAGTCCGCCACGGCCGCGAGAGCTCGCTCGTTGAAGACGTCGTCGCGATCGAAGGCGAGGGTGAAAACGGAGACCGCATACCCTCGGTCGAGCGCTCGTATCCTGCTGGCTACTTCGACCACGAAGGCGGTGAAACCGTCACGGGCCTCGGTCGCCACGGGTCGGAAGACCTCGAAGTCGAGATGGAGTCCCCGAACCGGAGGTCCGGAGCTCACCATGTCGACGATCGCCGAGACGAGGCGCTCGGTCCGAGTGGCATCGGAGAACAGCACCTCGAAGCCGTCCTCATCGTGCATCGATACGGTCGGTGTGACCCCGACACCGGCCTCGCTCGCCGCAGCCAGGAGGTCGGCCCACTCGGTCGGCCACCCGTGCAACTCCAGCGTTCCGTCCGGACGCGCTTCGGTTTCGAAGAAGTACAGCCGATCCAGGACGTCGAAGGGGTAGTCGTCCCAGCTCCGCCCGGCCCAGTAGGGGTGGTACCCGGCCACGAAGGTGCCGTCGGGGGGCGCCGGGGGGGACGGCGCAGCCGGCGCACACCCCAGGGGACCCGTTCCGACCACGACGAGCGTGGCCGCGCATCGGATCACGGCCCTTC
Source organism: Gemmatimonadota bacterium (assembly GCA_030430625.1). Lineage (GTDB taxonomy): Bacteria > Gemmatimonadota > Gemmatimonadetes > Longimicrobiales > Gaopeijiaceae > UBA2589. The sequence goes on along the minus strand of JAUIKL010000178.1, from coordinate 1,352 downwards.
GCATCACGGTCCTTCTTCCGGCGCCCCGGTCGGATCCTGCACCCACGAAATCACCCGGAAGCCCCCTGCGGGAATCGCACCCATACGAACACGCATACCCCACGGCTCTTCGATGTGATCGACCGGAGCGCCGTCCACGTGAGGTAGCCCCGCATCGCCACCAGGCAGAACGACATCGATCCAGAGCTCGTCGATATCGGAGTCCGGAGGTCCGTGCACGACCAGCTCGTACCCGACCCGGGGAGTCGCTTCTCCGGATCCTCCACCGGCTCCCGAACGCCACTCCAGACGTACCCGGGAGCGGAGCGACCACCACTCCGCCGTCTCGCCCGCCTCGGCCACCCACCAATCGCCCTGATCTGCGGCCGAACGGGCCACGCCGGCGAAAGCGTCGAGCCTCGGCCCATTCGAGATGATCTGCGTGTGCCCGGCCACGACCGCGAGACCTCCGATGGCTCGCATCTTGGCGAGTCCGTTCAGGTAGGCATCGAGCAGGCGCTCGGACCGGAGCGTGACGTCCCGGACGATCACGGTGTAGTCGTCCTTGAGCAGCCTCGGAAGGACGATCACGTCTCCGCGAGTGGTCCTGTGGATCTCGGGCGTCGCGCTACGCGCCTCCGTCGACGAGACCAGATACCGCCCACCCGCCGCCCTCCACGCCTCGAGGGTCAGTGAGTCGAACGCCTCTTCCGGAGGTCGAAGGCCGAGTGGCTCGACGCCGGTCCAATCCTTCACGTCATCGAAGCTGCGCTGGAGCCTCATACGCTGCTCTTGAGCGGTAAGCCCCCAAAGGGGAGAGTGGCTGACGGTCTGGGTACCCACCTCGCCGGCTTGCGTCAGACGGGCGGCCAACTCTGGATCGTCCTCCACCAACTGGGACACGACGAAGAAGCTGATCGGCGTGCGGCTCTCCTCGAAGGCCGAAGCCACCTCTCCCGCCTGGGCCCAGAAGTCGGCTCCCTCGACGTCCATCACGAAGACCAGCGCCGAGCGCGCGGCACCCGGCCAGCTTGCCGGGGACGCGCTCGGAAGCCCCGCAGCCCAGGCGATGCCGTTGCCGAGAAGGCGCTCGAGACGATCGGCGTCCGATGCCGTGGCACCCTGACTCGCGTGCATGCCGAACCAGGTCAGTCGCCCACCGTGCCCGGTCGTAGTCGTGGCAACGGCCACATCCGCACCGACGCCGTCGGCGTCCCGGACCGGGTTCAACGCCCAATCCGACCAGTACACACGCGGACCGCCCAACCGGAGGGCCACCGCCGGCTCCGGCTTGAGTTCGATCCGACTACCCGCCTCCAGACCTGCGGAGGACGGAACACTGCCCGGGACCGTCACGAACAGTCCGTCCCTCT
>JAUIKL010000177.1 GCA_030430625.1 Gemmatimonadota bacterium | reverse complement strand
TCGTGCTCTTCACGGTGAACGCTTCGTCGGCGCTCTTTCTGGGCTGGCTCGCGAGCCGCGCTGGCTCGATCCTCGAGCCCCGCATTCGCGCGCGGGTCACCACCCTCGCCGGCCTCGTTCTGATCGGGGTCGGTGGGACGATCGTCTGGCAGGCGATGGAGGGGAACTTCCAAGCCCTCGTGGCCGGAAACGACGCACTCCGTGAGCGGGTGGGCGGGTGACGGGGCCCAGTCGTTGGGCCGGCGTAGCCGAATGGTCGGGCGACTTCGTGTGGGCCGCACGGCGCGGCTTCAAGATCCTGGCGTCGGTCAGGATCGACTCCATCCGACGGGCTCTCACGATCGGTGTGGCTCTGCCGACGCTGGTCGCCCTGAACGCCGTTCACTGGTTCGCCCTACTCGTCGACGAGCTCTTCGTCCCCGGCTACCGCACCACCCCGATCCGGGCACCCGTCTTCGTGATCGGCATGCCGCGCTCGGGAACGACGTTCCTACAGGAGACCCTGGCTGCGGACGAGGAGCGCTTCGCGACGGTCCGCCTTCGGGAGTTGCTCTTCACCCCGGCTGTCTCCCAGCGCCTGGTGTGGTCGGCGCTGGCGCGGATCGACGCGGCTCTCGGGCACCCGGGTCGGTGGCTCGGGCGTTGGCTCGAGCGCAAGACCACCCACGGCCTCGACGACGTCCATCCGATCGATCTGGACGCGCCGGAAGAGGACTTCCTCTTCTTCCTCCCGATGTGGGCGTGCTTCGCGCTCGTGGCTCTGGTGCCGGAGAGTGACGACCTGTGGGCGCTCACACGTGTGGACGACTGGCCCCGAGCCGACCGCGACCGACTGACCCGCTGGTACCGGCGTTCGGTGCAGCGACAGCTCTACTGGGACGCGCGCCTCCACCCGGACCGGCCTCCTCGCGTCCTCCTGAGCAAGAACCCCTCGTTCACCGGCCTGGGCCAGACCCTTCGGGACACTTTTCCCGATGCCGCGCTGATCTGCTGCTACCGGGAGGTCTCACGAGCGTTGGCCTCTCAGCTCAGCTCGATGGCCCCGTCGATGGAGCTCTTCGGCCGAGATCCGCGATCTCCCGAGGTCGGGCAGCGCTTCGAATCGATGTATCGCGGGTACGCCGAGTCGATGCTACAGCTCCGGGAGTCGGCTCCGGAACGTGTGAGGATCGTCCCGCTTCGAACGCTGTCGGCGGACGTGAAGGCCACGGTTCTCACCCTGTACGCCTCTCTAGGATGGCAAGCCACGGATCGGTACCGCACCTCGCTCGACTCGCTGCGGGAGCGTTCGAGAGGCTACCGTTCCGGCCATCGATACACCGCCGGCGACTTCGGCATCGACCCGGAGTCCGTCGACCGACGCTTCGCGGATGTCGTGGAGTCACTCGATCGGCACGCCCTCGCCACGGAACCGGCATGACGCCTCAGTCCGAAGCACGACAGCCCACCGTCCCCGCCGTGACCGCGGATGGTCGAGCGGCGGTGGTCGCGCCCGATCACATGCGCGTCGTGGTCTTCTCCGATGCGATTCCGGGCAGGAACGGGGTCGGCACCTTCTACGACGACCTGGCCGACGCCCTGGAGGAGCACGTGGGCGCCATTCGGATCATCGCCCCACCCGAGAATCCGACAGAGAACGAGCCCGGTTGGTCGATCCGCATGCCCGGAGATCCGACCCAGCGCGTGCACATCCCCTCGTTGCCGGCGCTGTGGAACCAGGTGCGGTGGACCCAGCCCCATGTCATCCTCGCGGCCACACCGAGCGCGTACGGCGTCGTCGGACTTCTCCTGGCCGCACGCCTCCGCACCGGGTCGGCGTACTGCTACCACACCGAGTTTCCGAAGCTCGCGGCCACCTACTGGACCGGTATCCGCCGGCGCGTCATGCCCTTCTTCTTGCGAAGTTGGGACCGCCTCCTGATCAAGGTGAGCCCGGCCGTGCTCGCGCCGAACCGTGAACTCAGCGAAGTCCTGGCCGCCAAGGGCCGATCGGACGCTCACGTAGTCGGCACGCTGGCCCCCAGAGACTTCATCGAGCGACCCGTCCCCCCGGCGCCGACGTCGATCGGGTCGATCGCCTTCATCGGCCGCCTGGCTCCGGAGAAACGGATCGACCAGGTATTGGATGCGGCCAGGGCCTTCCCGGACCTCGCCGTCCGGGTCGTCGGGGACGGGCCCCTGAGGGACGAGGTCGACCGCGCTGCGGCCGCCTGCCCGAACATCGCCGTTCACCGTTGGGTGGATCGCGACGGCGTCCGGGAGATCCTCGACACGACGGATCTCGTTGTCCTGCCCTCCAAACACGAGACCTTCGGGACCGCCGCATTCGAAGCCATGGTCAGAGGGAGACTCACTCTGGTATCACCGGCGTGTGGCATCACCGAGTGGCCCGAACTTTGCGCCGCCCTCTTCATCATGGAGCCCGAGGAGACACTGACCCAGTCGATCGCCAGAGTCCGAGCCCTGCCCCCGGACGCCCTACGCTCGACGGGTGAGCGCGCCCGAGTGGCGGCGACCCGTGTCCACGCGGGAGCCGTTCACGGTTGGCTCGGCCTCCTCCAGCTGCTGGCCAGGAGTCCGCAGCGTTGAGCCGAATCGAGGGCCTTCTCTCGATCCACGACGTCGCGCCCGCGGTCCTGGATCGAATCGAGCGAATCGTCGACACGGTCCTGGATCGAGGCGCCCCGCCGCCCCTGCTTCTCGTCGTCCCCGGAGTCGGTTGGTCGCCCGACGCCCTCGCGCGGCTCCGCGCCCTGGTCGAGACGGGGTGCCCGATCGCGGGTCACGGGTGGGAGCACCGGGCCCCACCGCCGAGTACCGTCTACCATCGACTGCACGCCCTCGTGCTCTCCCGGGATCAGGCCGAACACCTGTCGCGCACGACGGAGGACCTCGTGGATCGCATGACCCGGTGTCATGCGTGGTTCGGCGAGGTCGGGCTCCCCGAGCCTGCCCTGTACGTACCCCCTGCCTGGGCGGTCGGGGCGCTCGACGACGAGACGTTGCGCCGACTGCCGTTCGCCTACGTCGAGTATCTCGGTGGCTTCATCGATACACTCACCGGGGCACGCCACCGCACTCCGGTGATCGGCTTCGAAGCCGACACCGAGGGGCGCCGTGTCGGACTGAAGGTGTGGAACGAGCTGCAGATCCGACTCGCGTCCGTGCTCGACATCCCGCTGCGGATCTCGATCCACCCGCACGACCTCGAGTTGCTCCTGCGTGAAGAACTGCTCGACTCACTTCACCGGATGCACGTCTTCCCCGACACCGTCGACTGGCTCGACACCCGATCGTACCCGGCGGTGTTCGATCCCGACGCGCCCTGACTACTCCGGCTGCCGCGCTCCGAACTCCCGATCCAGCATCAGAAGGGCCGGCTTGTCTCCGTTGGCCATCCGGAGCTTCTCGACCGCCAGACCCACGCTGGCTTCTTCCTCGACCTGCTCGGTGATGAACCACTGGAGCTGAAGCTCCGTAGCGTGGTCCTTCTCGGCGCGGGCCAACTCGTACAGATCGTGGATGCTCGACGTCACCTTCTGCTCGTGCGCCAGCGAAGCCTCGAAGATCGCGAGCGGCGTGCTCTCCGGGACTTCGGGCGCGGCCACGGCGGGTAGCTCGACGGCGCATCCGCGCTCGAGCATGTAGTCGAACAGGCGCATCGCGTGACCCAGTTCCTCCTGGGCCTGCATGCGCATCCACAGGGAGAATCCTTCGAAGTTCTGGCACTCGAGCTTCGCCGACATGGCCAGGTAGGCATAGGCCGACGCGAGTTCGAGTCCGATCTGATCGTTGATCGCGTTCTGGACGTTCTCGTTCATCGTCGTCTCGTGAGTTCGTTCTGTAGTGGGCGGGATTGGAACAACCCCGTCTGCGGAAAGGCGTTCCGCCCGGAATCCACGGACGAAGGGCCGGTCGGACGTCGGTCCGACCGGCCCTTCTGAGCCTCGAAGAGCGGGGTGACCCCGACTACTTGGCCAGGGCCACGAACACCTGGTGCGGATTGCTCTGCCAGTGGAGGACGAGGTCGGCTTTGTCGTCTCCGTTCAGATCCAACACCTCGACCTCGTACTGACCCCAGACTTCCTGGGCCGGGTGGAGCTGTTCGACGGGGGTGAAGTCGAAGCGCTTCCCGATCTGGTCGTCCGTTCCGAGTCCGACCCAGATCAGTACCCGATTGGTCAGCTCATCTGCGTTGTTCGAGCTGTCGAGATCGACCATGACGAGGTCCTGGTCACCATCCCCGTCGACGTCCCCGAGCCTCAGCTCGTACGGACCGGCGTCGTCCGCATCAGCGGGCACGTGCTGCCAGGACTGCTTCGACAGTCTGCCGTTGGCGTTGGCCACTCCGCGGTGAACCGGGATGTCGGCGCGTGAGTCCGCTACCCAGACGAAATCGGTCCGCTGGTCCCCCGTGAAGTCGCCCGTCAGGAACTTGTAGTCAGCCCAGCCGGAACTGCTGTAGTTCGTGAAGGCCCCAGCCGACATGTCGAAGGTGCCATCCCCGGCTCCGATCGAAATCCAATTCGCGTTGTCACCGGAGTTCGTCCGCGAGTGGATCAGGTCGAGGAAGCCGTCGCCGGTGACGTCGCCGATCGCGAAGTCCGTCCCACCCCAATTCGCGGTCCCGCTCTGATCCTGCGCACTCGCGGTCATATCGAAGGTGCCGTCGCCGTTGGAGAGTGCCACGTACGTGCGATTGGTCGGGCCCGTGTTCGCATGCCACACCAAATCGTCCCCGTTGGCGTTGTCCACGTCCGCAGCCTGGACCGAATACACGCCCCAGCCTCCAGCGCGGTCCTGACGATCCAACCAGGTGAACGTCCCGTCTCCGTCGGAGAGCGCGACGTACAGGGCGTTCTCGCCGCCACTCTCGAGCTTGTTGAACAGGAGGTCGTCATCTCCGTCGTTGTCGAAATCGCCCACGACCACGTCGTCGAAGAGCGACCAGCCCTCCGGTGGCGTCACGGTCGCGTCATCCTTGGCCTGCACCGTGAAGCCGCCACTCGCGTCTCCCAGCGCCACGGCGACTTCGTTCGTGTTCACCGAGGCGTACGCGAAGATCATGTCCTGGAAGCCGTCGCCGTTCACGTCGCCGAAGCGCGTGTCATAGCCCGGTGTCACGCCCGTCACCAACTCCAGTCGGGTGTTGAAGTCGAACGTGCCGGGGATGAGCGGCTTCGGCTCGCACTCGCTGATCGTGTAGTCGGTCGCTTCGGTGACGGCGGCAATCGACCCGTCGCCCACGTTCGAGAAGGTGTAGGAGAGCGGCACGGCCGTATCGAGGTCCGCCGACTCGGTGAAGTAGGCGGACCAGTCGCCCGACACGATCATCGCGGCCGCAGCGTCACCGCTCCCGCCAACCGCGGTGATCGTGATCTCCGACTCGGACAGGATCGACTGGTTCCGGGTCGACACCCCACCACTCGCACTACCTGTGAACGAGTTGTACGACGCCTGCATGGCCGTTCGAATGTCCGATTCGGAGGCGGTCGACGTCACCGAGAACATCATCATCCGGCCGTAGACCACTTCCGAGATGTAGACCGGCAGGTTGTCGGGTCCGATCACACCGTCGGCGACGTACCCCGCCAGCGCGGCGTTCGTGAAGTCGTCGCTGAAGAAGCCCCCGACAGGTCGCTCGACGGACACCGTGTACATCTTCTCGAAGTAGTGGGCCGTAACCGTCGTCGTCGCGCGGGAGCGGTTCACACTCCCCGACGCGCTCGCCTCGAAGGCCAGGTACCGGCCGGAGAGGTTCGCAGCCAGCGCGAAGGACTGCTCCGAGTGATACGTGTTCAACTCGAAGGTGGACGAGCTCGGCGTGCCCAGCTCGTTCAGAACGGCGTCGCCGATCATCTCCCCCCGGGCCCCTTCCACGTTCGCCGACGTCGGGACGACGGTTCGCGAGTTCGTTCCGGTCGG
>JAUIKL010000176.1 GCA_030430625.1 Gemmatimonadota bacterium | reverse complement strand
TCGACGAGTCGCCGACGCCCGACGAGCGGACGCACCTCGAGGGGTGCGCGCCTTGCCGTCGGGAGCTGGAGGCGATGCGTGATCAGAGCACGGCGCTCGCCGCCCTTCCCGAGATCCTTCCACCCAAAGGGGACTGGCAGGTCCTCGAAGCGCAGCTGCGCTCGGAGGGCCTCGTCCGCGATCCCGGACTCTTCCGCAAGCTGGGCCTGGCTCGGACCCCGTCCTGGATGAAGGCCGCGGCCGCCGCCGTGCTCTTCCTGAGCGGTGCGGGCGCCGGTGCCTCCTATTCCACCTGGGCGGCGGCACCCGTCGCGGGTAGTGACTACGCGCAGGCCGCGACGATTCAGGACGCGGCCATCGCCGTCACCGCAGCCCAGGAGAACTACGTCAACGCGGTCTCCCACTACCAGTCCCTCCGTGCGCTCGAGGGCGACGTACCGGTCGGCGACCCCGTGGCGCGGCTGGCCGCGCTCGAAACGCTCGTCGAGGCCAGTCAGGCCGCTGTCTGGCAGAACCCCGAGGACCCGTTCCTCAACGGCTTCCTGACCTCGGCGTGGGCGCAGCGAGACGCGATGGCCCGTCTCGTGACCGTCTCCAACGACAATTGGTTCTGAGGCCCCCGATGCGTTCGCTGCACCTCATCGCGTCGTCCGTGGCGGTCATCGGACTCGCGGCGGCACTGCCCCCGGCGGTCTCCGGTCAGCGCGTCACCCAGACGGCCGCCGACGACCGCGGTTGGATCGGCATCTCGTTCGAGGTCGTCGAAGACGATTGGGGCCGCGCGGCCGCGATCCGGGTGATCGATGTCGTACCCGGAAGCCCCGCGGCGCGCGCCGGAGTTCGGGTCGGGGACAACATCCTGGCCATCAACGAGCTCGACCAGGCGCACGAATTGGCGGAACTGACGCGCCGCCTGCGTCTCTCACCCGGGGATGTCGCGGTGGCTGAAGTGGAGCGTGACGGTGAGCTCCGCAGTCTCCGGATGGTGGCGGGAACCGTCCCGGCCGATGTCGTCGTCGGGCGCTCCGTCACGGTCGAGATCCAGCCGGAGAGAATCCAGACGTGGGTCCGATCGATCGACTCGCTGCGCGTGGTCATTCAGCGGCGAAACGGGGGACAGGACATCAGAGTGCTGGCCCGAAACTCGGATTGGGGAACGGGCGGCGTCACGGTCGTCTCCGACGGTGGTGTCGCCACCGCTCGGGCGGCCGTGGCCCCGTTCGAATTCCACCTCTTCCAGGGCGAGAAGTACGACTCCCTCAACCGGGAGATGAGTGAACTCAACGGCGTGATGCGGGACCTCCAGCTCCGGCTCCTCGAGCGTGAGGAGCAGTTGCTGCGGGCCGATCGGAGTCGAGGTGTCCTCCACCTGACGGAGGACGACGAGTTCCGCCGCCTTTCGACGATGCTCCAGCAGCTCGGCGCCCGCACGTCGTCGATTCGTGCGGCGATGGCCGAATCGGCCCGTGAGACCGCCGGCGAGAACTACTTCCGGCTGTCGAGGGGCGAGGTCGGCTCAACCGGGCAGGTCGTTCCGGCCACACCGCCATCGCCCGAGTTTCGTCCGCTGACTCCGTACCTCGTCGGTCGGAACCGGCTGGCCGGGGCCGAGGTCGTGGACGTGAAGCCGGAGTTGGCCAGCTACTTCGGTGTGCGGGGGGGCGTCCTGATCGTCGACGTGACCCCGGGGACACCTGCCGACCAGGCCGGGATCGTACCCGGAGACGTGGTCACGTCGATCGACGGGCGGACCGTCCGGTCCGTGGAGGCGCTCCGGGAAGAGATCGCCCAGGCGCGAAGAGAGGTGAAGCTGGAGCTGGTCCGCCGGGGCAACGTCCTCGAAGTGACGCTGCCCCGGCGCTGACCGTCGGTCCCCTACTCGTACCGCAGCGCGTCGATCGGATCGAGTCGCGCAGCGCGGCGGGCCGGCCAGAGGCCGAAGAAGAGCCCGACCGCTGCGGAGAAGCCGATCGCGGTAGCGACCGCCTGCGGAGCCACCGCCGTGTCCCACGACGCCAACCGGGTCATGAGCTCGGCCGCGCCGTACCCTGCCCCGACTCCGATGAGTCCGCCGAGGACGCACAGGAAGAGCGCCTCCACGAGGAACTGGGTCATGATGGCCTTGCGGGTGGCGCCGAGCGCCTTCCGCACGCCGATCTCACGAGTGCGCTCGGTCACGGACACCAGCATGATGTTCATGATGCCGATCCCGCCGACCAACAGAGAGACACCGGCGATGCCGGCCAGCAGCATGGCGAACGTCTGGTTCGTCTCGTTGAAGGTCTCGAGAAGATCTGCGGAGTTTCGGATGTTGAAGTCGGCCTCTTCACCGACCTTGATCCGGTGCTCACGCCGCATGATGCGGTCGATCTCCGCGAAGGCCGCGTCCAACTCCTGGGGCGTCTCCGTCGACGCGTAGATCGAGCCGAGCCGATCCCGCCCCCCCATCACACGGTGCTGGGCGGTCGACTGAGGGACAAAAATCTGGTCGTCGGGGCGTACCCAGGCGGCGTCTCCCTTCTCGGCGAGCACCCCGATCACCTCGAAGAGGATGCCGCGGATCTGAATCGTCTCGCCGACGAGGAGCTCCGGCGGAGTCTCGCCGAGCGTCTCGGGCATGTTGTACCCGAGCACGGCAACGCGACGCCGCCCCTGAACCTCGCCCTGGTCGAACCAGCGCCCGACCTGGATCTGGTGATCGTACATCTCGAAGTACTCGGGCCACACACCCATGATCTGGGTGTTCGAGTTCCACCGCTTGTACGCCACCTGCATCCGAGACGACTGCTCGGGCGAGACCGAGAGGAGTCCGCCGGACTGGTCGCGCAGAGCGATCGCGTCGTCGATGTAGAGGCGCGCATCACCACGGGACACACCGCCCCACATCTGCTGACCGGGCCGGATCGTGAGGATCGTCGTCCCCATCCGGCTGATCTCCTGCTCGACCCGCTGCTGCGCACCCTCGCCCAGCGCCACCATCGTGATGACCGCGGCGATACCGATCACGATCCCGAGGGTCGTGAGGACCGAGCGCATGACGTTGGCCCGCACCGCGGCCATCGCCACCATGACGATCTCGAAGAAGAGCATCGTTCAGGCCTCCCCTAGCGTCCGCGTCCGGGGCCACCGCCACCGAACGGCGACCCGCCACCACGCTGCCTCATGCGCTGCAGGAACGCGTCCTGCTGCGCCTGGAGCTGCGCAGCGCCGACGATGACGAGGGTCTCACCCTCGTCCACGCCGCTGACGACCTGGGTGTTGTCCCAGTCGCCGATGCCGATCTGCACCAGACGGGGCTCGGGAATGCTGTCGGCCCCGAGTACGAACACGGCTGCGGGCATCGTCTCCCGCGGCGGAGCCGCGGAGGGGTCACCCCCGGGGATCGTCGGCGTGCGGCCAGCGGCCATACCACCCCCGGCGCGCAGCGACTGCATCACCGCGCGCATCGAGTCCTGCGTAATCTCACCGGCCTCGACCTGGGCACGCAGCGCCTGCACCTGAGCCATGGGCCCCTCGGTGCTCGCTCCCGCCGCTGCTGCGGCACCCGCAGGCGTCGCGCCCCCCGACGGGGCGGCAGCGCCACCCGGGCCGGCCCCGGCAGCACCACGAGCGCCCATGCCGCCACGCGCTCCGCGGCCGCCCATGAAGGCACTCATGTCGAGCGACTCGAGGTCGAGCCCGAGGGCCATCGCGGCCGGGCCGACGTCCGACGTCTGCACGATCGCGTTGTTCGGTACCATCACGACATCGAGAGCCTCGTCGATCTCGATCTCGACCTCGGCGTTCATCCCGGGCCGAAGCAGCCCGGACCGATTGTCGATCGAAATGATCACCGGGAACATCGTGACATTCTGCTCGACGGTCGCCTGGGGCTCGATCTTGTCGACCGTCCCCTGGAAGGTGCGGTCGGGGTACGCCTCGACCCGAACCACGGCGGCCAGTCCCGGCTCGAGGTCACCCATGTCGGTCTCGTCGACCAGAGTACGCACCTGCATCTCGCCGAGGTTGGCCATCACGAAGAGCGCAGCGCCACCCGATACGTTCGACGCGGCCGACTGAATGACCGCGCCTTCCTCGACGTTCTTCTGGATGATCGTTCCGTCCATCGGGGCGCGGATGCTCACATCGGCCATCTGGAGTTCGGCCAACTCGAAGTTGGTCTCGGCCCGGACCAGGGACGCCTCCGCGTTCGCGAAGGAGAGCGTCGCGCTCTCGAACTCGGACTGGGTGATCACCTGAGCGTCCAGAAGTTGCTGCTGCCGCTCGAGCTGGGCCCGGGCAATCTGGAGCTGTGCCTGCGCGACCTTGAGGTCCGCTTCGGTCTGGTTGAAGCGGTTCTCGACGTCCCGCGGATCGATCTCCGCGAGCAGCGTCCCGCGCTGAACCACGTCTCCGATATCCGTGAACAGGCGAAGCAACTCACCCGAGGCCATCGACTTCACCTCGACCTCGCGCACCGGCTCGATCGTGCCCGTGGCCTCGGCACGCAAGAGGAGGTCTCCTCGTGTGGAGGTCGTCGTCAGAAGCCTCGGGCCGGTGTCCTCGGCCGCCTCCCCCGTCTGGCACGCCCCGAGCGCGATGGCTCCTGCGAGGGCGAACGCTGCCCGATACCTACGATCGATCATACCGAAGTCTCCGCCGGCTGATTGAGGAAGTCACGCTCGATCAGACCGTCCTTGAGGTGGATCTGACGCTTCGCGAACTCCGCGATGTCATGTTCGTGTGTTACCAAGACGATCGTTTGTCCCGCTTCGTTAAGCTGGGTGAACTGCGCCATGACATCGTCCGAGGTGACGGAGTCCAGATTTCCGGTCGGCTCGTCGGCCAGGAGGAGGGCCGGCTCGTTCACGAGGGCCCGGGCCACGGCCACACGCTGCCGCTGACCACCCGACATCTCGGGTGGCTTGTGATCCATCCGGTCACCGAGGCCGACCATCTCGAGCTTCTCCGCGGCCCGGCGGCGGCGCTCCTTGGCACCGACGCCAGCGTAGATCAAAGGGAGCTCTACGTTGTGCAGCGCGGTGGCTCTCGGCAGCAGGTTGAAGGTCTGGAAGACGAAGCCGATCTCGCGGTTGCGAACACGAGCGAGCTGGTCTTCGGACAGGTCGCTGACCTTCTGACCGTTCAGCCAATACTCACCGGATGTCGGCGTGTCGAGACAGCCGATCATGTTCATGAACGTCGACTTGCCGGAGCCCGACGGGCCCATGATCGCCACGAACTCACCGGCTTCGATGAGCAGGTCCACCCCTCTACACGCCTTCACCGTCTCGGCACCCAAGACGTAGTGCTTGGTCAGCCCAGCGGTGCGAATGATCTCGCTCACAACTCCCTCCCCAGGATGGCCTCGAGCTCCGCCCGAGCCAGTATGTAGTCGTACCGAGCGGTCACGACATCGACGTCCGCCTGCGTCTGCGCGTTCTGACTCGTCAGGACGTCCAGAATCGTCGCTGCGCCGACCGAGTACCGCTCGCGGACCACGCGTAGGTCCTCCGCTGCTACGAACGCCGCGTCCTCGGCAATCAGAATCGCCTGCTCCGCCGTCAGCAGATTCTGGAGCGCGGCGTCGGCCGAGGCACGCGCGGCCAGGCGAGCGTCGTCCTCCTGCAATCGGCTCACCCGAAGCGTGTACTGCGCCCGATCGACGGACGACTCTCGCTGGAAGCCGTTGAAGATCGGGTAGCTCAGGCTGAACGACATGCTCCAACTGGTGTTGCCGCCCGAGAACGACCGCGACTGGTTGTTCCAGTTGTAGCCGGACGACATCCGCAGCGACGGGATGTACGCCGTCTTGGCCGCAGAGACGTTCGCGCCCGCGGCCACGGCGGCCTCGGTGGCAGCCATCACCGATGGAGACGCCGCCTCGGCGAGCTCCATGATCTCGGTCTCGGCCAGCGCGAGAGCCCGCGGGTCGAGATCCCGGGGACGTGCCGGAACGACCGGCATC
>JAUIKL010000175.1 GCA_030430625.1 Gemmatimonadota bacterium | reverse complement strand
GATCGTCGCCGGTCACGAGTCCGACGCGGGCGCGGCCCGCGACCCCGGCTCGGCGACCCGCCTCGACGAGCGCATCCGCGCACCCGTCCGGGTTCACGCCGCCCGCGTTGGTGACGACACGCACACCCCCTTCGACGCACTTCGCGAAGATCCGCTCCATAAGCGGGACGAAGTCGCGCGCATACCCCGCCTCGGGGTCGCGGGAGCGCTGCTTCTGCATGATCGACATCGTAACCTCGGCCAGATAGTCGAGCATGAGGTAGTCGATCGGTCCGCCTTCGACCTGGCGGACGGGGGCGTCGAGGTCGTCTCCCCAGAAGCCCTGGCCGCTCGCGATGCGGACGGTCCGGTCACTCACGATGCCCCCTCGGTCAGATGGAAGAGGCCGATGTGCGGCCCCGGGTTCTGGCGTGCGGCCCGCAGAAGCAGGCTGAGCGAGGGCCGGAGCTCCTCGGCGAGCACGACCTCGTCCACGAAACCGCGCGCGGCAGCGAAGCGTGCGTCCAGCTGTCGATCGTATTCGGCTCTCACTTCGTCCATCCTGGTGGTCAACTCTTCGTCGGGAACGAGTCCCTCGGCTTTCAGCTTGTCGAGCTGGGTCCCGAAGAGCGCCATCACGGCGCTCGCGCCCTCCATCACACCCATCCGCCCCGTCGGCAGCGAGAGGATGAAGTCGGGGTCGAAGCCCTGCCCCGCCATCGCGTAGTAGCCCGCACCGGAAGCGTGGTTGAGCGTGAGGACGAGCTTGGGCACGGTGGCCGTGGCCATCGCTTCGACGAAGTCGGCGCCCGCCCGGATGATCCCCGAGTGCTCGGCCTGGGACCCGACCATGAAGCCGGAGACGTCCTGCACGAAGAGGAGCGGTGTCTTGTGCCGGTTCATCGTCTCGATGAAGTACGCCACCTTCTTCGCGCTCTCCGTGTAGACGATGCCGCCGAAGTGCGGCGGGCCACCGGAAGCGGGCGGAAACATGCCCCGGGCATTGGCGATGATGCCGACGGCCATCCCGTCGATGTAGCCCGTGCCGCAGATCATCTCCGAGGCGTACCCCGGCTGGAACTCCTCGAGGCCTTCACCGTCGAGAATACAGTCGAGAACGTCCCGGATCTCGTACGGCTGCCGGTGATCCTCGGGAAGGAGATCGTAGAGGTCGAACGCCGTCCTCGTCGGGGGCGTCACCTCACGCGTTACGGGCGCCACGTCCTGAGGGAGCGCAGCCACGAGCTCACGGAGCTTCGCGATGCAGGCCGGGTCGTTCGGCAACATGTAGTGCGCGACCCCGCTCAGCTCGGTGTGGACCTTGGCCCCGCCCAGCTCCTCCGCCCCGACGGTCTGGCCGGTGGCACCCTTCACGAGGTTCGGTCCGCCGAGGCCCATGAACGACGTCCCCTCGACCATGAGGATCACGTCGGACAGGGCGGGCAGGTACGCCCCACCGGCAATACACGGCCCCATGACCGCGGCCAGCTGCGGGATCTTGAGATACCGCCGCATGACCGAGTTGTAATAGAAAATCCGCGCCGCGCCGTACTGGCCCGGGAAGACGCCGCCCTGGTACGGGAGGTTCACGCCGGCCGAGTCGACCAGGTACACGATCGGGATCCGACACCGCATCGCGACTTCCTGCGCCCGCAGGATCTTCGTGATCGTCTCGGGCCACCACGACCCGGCTTTCACGGTGGCGTCGTTGGCCACGACGACGACCTCGCGCCCTTCGACGCGGCCGACCGTCGTCACGACACCGGCGCCGGGGGCCTGCCCTTCGTACAGATCGTGCGCCACGAGCATCCCGATCTCGACCGAGGGCTCTCCCTCGTCGAGAAGGAGGTCGATGCGTTCGCGGGCCGTGAGTTTGCCCTGCTTGTGCTGGCGCTCGATGCGCTTCGCTCCACCACCCTCACGGAGCTTCTCACGCAATTCCTTCAGTTCGGCGGTCAGCTCCGCCAGGCGACCTGCTGGTTCCACGTTCGTCTCCTCAGACATGGGCGCTCTCCCGCCCACCTTCGCGTAGGGCGCTCAAGCCGACTGTTGGGCTGCGAACCACTCCCGTACGTACGCGATCGCCTCTGACGTGGGCGTGCCCGGGCCGAAGAGCCGTCCGATCCCCTGCGCTTCGAGCGCGGCGACGTCCTCCTCCGGAATGATCCCTCCACCCGTAAGCAGAACGTGGTCCACCCCGGCCTCGCCCAGCAGCTCCTGCACGCGGGGAAAGAGGGTCATGTGGGCCCCGGACAGAACGGACATGGCCACGACGTCCACATCTTCCTGCACGGCCGCGCTCACGATCATCTCGGGCGTCTGGTGCAGGCCGGTGTAGATGACCTCGAAACCGGCGTCACGAAACGAACTCGCGATCACCTTGGCCCCGCGATCGTGGCCGTCGAGCCCGGGCTTCGCGACCAGGACTCGGATTTTTCTTTCGTCGCTCATGTCGGTGAAGGTCGACCTCGGCCGATGGGTGCGGGATCGGGTGGGTTCGAGCCCGGGCGGGGTCGTAAGATAGGGACGATTTCCGCCGAAACGGAGCCCCGCGGCCTCAACGCAAGAGGGCTGCGAGGATCTGTCGGGCCACCGAGTACGGCGTCTCCGATCCCCCCGCGATCCCTTCGACGCCGCGCTCCAGAAGGGTCAGCGCTTCCGGTGTCCTCCACGCAGTGCGGCGCAGGTCGCGCTCGACCACGTCCCGGATCCGCCCGCCGGCCCTCTCCCGACGCCTCCGATCCAGCTCGCCCGACCGATCCATCCAGGCTCGGTGGGCGTCGATGGCGCCGAGGAGGTCGGGGACGCCGTCTCCCTCGATCGCGTTCGTCTGGAGCACCGGGATCGTCCACCCGTCCACTTCTCGTTCGGGGGCCGGCTTCACCCCGTGGCCCGGGCGGAACTGGAGCGCGTGGCGAAGTTCCTTGACGAGGCGCGCCGCCCCGGGCCGGTCCGCCTTGTTCACGACGAAGACGTCCGCGATCTCCATGAGCCCGGCCTTCATGGCCTGAATGGAGTCTCCGGACTCCGGCACGAGAACGACGACGACGGTGTCCGCGGCGGCGGTGATCTCCAACTCGGTCTGGCCGACCCCGACCGTCTCGACGACGACCCGGTCGAAGCCGAAGCCGTCCATGAGGTCCGCGACTTCTTTCGTGGTCGCGGCCAGCCCTCCGAGCGAGCCCCTCGTGGCCATCGACCGGATGAAGATGCCGGGATCGGTCGCGATCTCGTTCATCCGGATCCGATCACCCAGGAGCGCTCCCCCCGAGTACGGCGACGTCGGGTCGACCGCCACGATCCCCACCCGTTCCTCGGCCGCGCGGTACGCCGTGGCCACGGCCGCCACGAGCGACGACTTCCCCGCCCCGGGCGGCCCCGTGAAGCCGACGCGGGCGGCGCTCGGTCCCGGGGAGACGATCTCGTGGAGAAGCTCCTGGAAGCCGGGCCGTTCGTTCTCCACCACGGAAATCGCTCGAGCCAGGCCGGTCACCTGCCCGTCCCGGAAGCGCTCCAGCGTGGACGCAAGCCGATCCGACAGCACGTCGGTCGAAGCCTTGGACACCGTCACGGGCTGCCCGGACGGATCCCACGAGCGTGGCGCAGCGGATTCTCCAGCAAGTGGGTGGGGATGAGGAGGACGACCAGGAACATGACGAGCGCGGCGCCGAGGCCAACCCCCAGGAGCCACCAACTCCGGATCGAGATGAACAGGATGGAGGTGATGACTGCGGTCACGGAGGCGAAGATGCTCAGAAGAAGGCGACGCGCCTGCAGGTGGATGAAGCGCTCCTGGGACTGGATGTCTCTCGGGTGCACGCGCACCCGGAGTTCCTCGCGCTCGGCGCGGGTCACCAGGTCCCGAACCGACCGGACGACCGCCTGGGACTCCTCGACGAAACTCTTCGCGATCTGGGCGGGCTGCTGCTGCGTCGAGCGCAGGAGTTCGCCCTTGTTGTCCATCACGACGCCGCGGATGAAGGAGAGGCCGTCGAAACGGGCGTCGTAGGTGAAGGCGAGTCCCTCGATCAGAGCCGCGGCCCTGAAGAAGTAGACGAGCTCCTGGGGCAGCACGAGCGGCCAGGTGTAGAAGGTGTCCAGCAGCTCGGCGATCACGTCCTCGAAGATCACCTGACGGTTGGTGGTCTTGGCGCGCTCGACGATTCGGAGAATCTCGGTCGCGGCCTCTCGGATCTCTCCCCGGCTCACCTCGGGGCTGATCATCCCGAGTCGGTACATCTCGTTGATGACGCCGTCGATGTCCTCACGTCCGAGGGCGAGCGCCACGCCGAGGATCGAGTCCCGAGTCCAGCGAGGGACCTCGGTCACCGCACCCCAATCCAGAAGGACGAGCGTTCCGTCGTCCTGAACCAGCAGGTTGCCCGGGTGGGGGTCGGCGTGCATGAAGCCGTCCACCATCATCATCCGCAGGTACACGGTCGCCAATGACTCCATGACTCTCCTGAAGGAGAGCCGCCCCGACTCGAAAAGCGGGTGGAGCCGATCGATCTTCGTGCCCTGAATGTACTCCATCACGAGGACGCGTCGGGCCGTGAACTCCTCGTGGACGCGGGGCGCCCGTACCCGGGACTCGGTCGAGAACGCCGTCCGGAAGCGCGCCATGTTCTGCGCCTCCTCCTCGAAGTTCATCTCGTCCCGAACGCGGACGGAGAACTCGCGCACCACGTTGGTCAGGGCGCGTACGTGGTGGTTCGGAAAGAGGATGTTCGTCCAGAAGAGGAGCCGGAACGAGATGTCCAGGTCGAGGGCCACGGAGGCTTCGACCCCCGGCCGGAGCACCTTTACGACGACGTTCGTGCCTCCCACTCGAGCGGCGTGCACCTGTCCCAGACTGGCCGCGGCGAGCGGGTCGTCGTCGAACGACTCGAACACCTCCGACACGGGGCGGCCGAGTTCTCCCTCGATCACCCGACGGATGTCGTCCGAAGGCACGGGCGGGACGTGATCCTGCAGTGTCCCGACGGCCGAGAGGTACGGCTCGGGAAGGATGTCCGCCCGGGCGGACAGGAGCTGAGCCACCTTCACGAAGGTGGGGCCGAGGGCGGCGATCGTTCCGGCCAGCCGCTCCGCCCGGCGCCGGTGGTGCTCGGGGCTCCTCCGGCGCGGACGCCCGAAGAGGATGAACGACCGGCGGTCCCGTAGGAAGGCGATCCCGTACGGGGCGAGCCGAAAGACGATCGAGAGAAAGCGCGCGAGCCCTCTCATGGCCACGTCAGCCGATCAGCAGCTTCGAAGCGAGCCCGAGGAGCAGGAAGAATCCGCACAGATCGGTCAGGGTGTGGACGAAGACGGAGGACGCGACGGACGGATCTACCCCCAACCGATCCAGAGTTGCCGGGACGAAGGCACCGGCCACGCCGGCCACGACCTGGTTCCCCCACATCGCCAGCATCACGACGATGCCCAACCGGGGGGGCGCGTTCGGGACGAGCAGCGCGATGCCCGCGATCCCCAGGCCGAGGACCGCCCCGATCACCAACCCGATCAGGAGTTCCTTCACTACGAATCCCCGAGCGCCCCGCCGCCCCTCCATCGTGAGCCGCCGGATCGTGATCGCGAGCGATTGCGTTCCGGACGATCCGCCGAGGGCCGCGATGATCGGCGCCAGGAAAGCCAGGGTGACCACCTCGGCGATCACGTCCTCGTAGATCAGGATCACACCCGCCGCCAGCGCCGCCGTCAGGAGGTTCAGCATCAGCCATGGCAGTCGTGTGGCCACCGACTCCCGCCACGAGTGCCGCAGCTCCTGCTCGTCACTCACACCGGCCAGCCGCAGGATATCCTCCGTCTGCTCGGCTTCGATGACGTCGATCACGTCGTCGAAGGTGATCCGACCGAGTAGAGTGCCCACCGGAGTAACCACGGGTATCGAGGCCAGGTTGTAGCGGGCGATGAGCTTCCCGACCCGCTCCTGGTCCTCTTCGGGACGCACCGTGGCGACCGGCTCCGCGACCAGAAGATCGATCCCCGAGTCCGGGTCCGCGATCACGAGGTCGTCGAGTCGAAGTG
>JAUIKL010000174.1 GCA_030430625.1 Gemmatimonadota bacterium | reverse complement strand
GGAGCATCGTGGACCCGGGGCTTCCTCGAATACCATGGAGCGGACCCTCGGGATACGATACGATCGACGCCTTTGTTCTGCCGCGGGCTCGTTGCCCCGCGGGCTCCCCGGGCCGATGATCACCGGAACTCGAACCGATGGGGCCCGATGACACGAACACTCGAAGCGCCCGGAGCCCGACTCCGCCGCCTCTGGCTACGCCTCGCTCCGCTCCCCGGAGGGCGGCGCCTCTTCAGTTGGCTCCTCGGACGGATGGTCCCCTACTCCGGCACGATCGGGGCGGTGGTCGACCAGTTCGAGCCCGGGCACGTCGTCGTTCGGCTACGGGACCGCAGGCGCGTTCGGAACCACCTCGGATCGGTGCATGCGATCGCGCTCGCCAACGTGGGAGAATTGGCCACGGGGCTGGCGATTCTCGGCGCCATGGATGAGAGCGTCCGCGGCATCCTCACCGGCATCGAGGTGGCCTACACGAAGAAGGCGCGGGGCCCGCTCCGTGTAGAAGCCGTCGCGGACATCCCCGAGGTCGGAGACGCCTCGGTCGACACCCGCGTGAGTGCCGACATCCTCGATACCTCGGGTGAGGTGGTGAGCGTGGTCCACGCGCAGTGGCGACTCGGCCCGGCGCGCCGATGACGACCGCGCTCACGGAGCATGCGGGGGTCCGAACGCCCCTCATCGGCGGACCGATGTACCCGTGCTCCAATCCGGAGTTGGTGGCGGCCGTCTCGGACGCCGGCGGGCTCGGGGTCGTACAGCCGGTCACCCTGACCTACGTCTTCGGTCACGACTACCGGGAGGGGCTCCGGCTCATCCGAACGATGACCGATGCCCCGATCGGCATGAATGCGCTCATCGAGGGGTCGTCGGAGACGTACCGAAAGCGGATGGAAGCGTGGATCGACATCGCGCTCGAGGAGGGCGTACGCTTCTTCATCACGTCGTTGGGGAAACCCGACTGGGTGGTCGAGCGGGTGTCACGGGTCGGAGGCGTCGTCTACCACGACGTCACCGAACGGAAGTGGGCCGAGAAGGCCCGAGACTCGGGGGTTCACGGTCTGATTGCGGTGAACAGCAGGGCCGGCGGGCACGCGGGCCCGCAGGATGCGCGAGCCCTCCTGGACGATGTCGGCCATCTCGGCCTCCCCGTGGTGTGCGCAGGAGGCGTCTCGACCCCGGCCGGCTTCGTCGAGATGCTGAACGCAGGCTACCAGGGCGTGCAGATGGGGACCCGGTTCATCGCAACGGAGGAGTGCCGAGCCAGCGAACCGTACAAACGTGCGATCGTCCGTTCCGACGAGGACGACATCGTCCTCACCGAGCGCCTCACCGGCGTCCCCGTCGCGGTGATCAACACCCCCTACGTACAACGGCTCGGACTCCGCGCCGGCCCGATCGCGCGTCGAATGCTGCGCGGCAGGAAGACGAAACACCTCATGCGGTCGCTGTACACGCTGCGGTCCGCATGGACCCTCAAGCGCACTGCGCTCGACGACGCCGGATCGACAGAGTACTGGCAAGCCGGGAAGTCCGTGGCGGACATCCACGAAGTCGTTCCCGCGGGTGATGTGGTCCGTGGATGTGCGGAGGCGTGGGCGGGGGAACCCTGACCGCGGGCCCTGACCGTGGGCTCCCTACGAGCCGACTGTGGAGCTCCTTCGCTCGAGAATGACGACGTCGCGCCACCGCCCGTCGGCGAAGCGACCGATACGCTCCCGTGTGCCGATCTGCCTGAAGCCGGATCCGCGGTGCAGCCGGAGCGACGCTTCGTTCTCAGGAAAGATGCCCGCCTGAAGAGTCCAGATGCCGGCCTCTTCCGATTCCACGACGAGGCGCTCGAGGAGCCGCCTCCCCACCCCACCCCTCCGCGCGGCGACCGAGACGTAGACCATCACCTCGCAAACCCCTTCGTAGACCGGGCGCGTCGACGTCGGGCTGAGAGCGGCGAAGCCGACGACCTCCCCGTCCAGGACCGCCACGATCCGACAGTCGGGCCGTTTGGAGGCGTTCCACGGACCCCACTCCGGAGCGATCTGCTCGAAGGTCGCATGCCCGGTCTCGATCCCCTCCTGGTAGACTCGCCTCACGCCCGGCCAATCCTCGGGAACCATGGAGCGCAGGGAGACGTCGTGAACGCTCACCGGTCGACCTCCCCGCCGTGCGTACCCAGCGACGGGTACACCCAGGCCAGGGCCAGCGCCCCGAAGAAGCCGGCGCCGACGCCCCAGGTCAGGAGCTCCTCGAAGAGTGGAGGCAGTGCGAGAAGGGTTCGAAGCCAACCACCGAAGAGGAGGACGACCCAGCCGAGCGCCAGATAGGCGAGCGCCACGCCGACCACCCGACGAACGGGAGCCTCCGTCACCGTAGACCCGCCATGAACGCGGAGACCGCGGTCACGAACGCCTCGCGGTCCTCCGCGAACGGAAAATGCCCGGTGTCGAGCACCTCGACGGACCCGGCAGGGAAGGCCTCCGCCAGCGCCTGGCTCATCTCGACTGGGGGGCCGTCGTATCGTCCATGAAGGACGAGGGTCGGTGCCGGGATCTCGGCCAGATCGTCCCACCAGTCGACGGTGCCGATCGATCCTCCGAGCAGGCGCGCCACGTCCTGACCGTTCCTGGCCGTCTCCGGCTGAAGGTCGAGTCGGAGTCCGTCCACCCGATCGGGATCGCGGAGAATCGAGCGGAAGGCGAGCCGGTAGATCGCGCTCAACGTCCCGGGGTCTCGCGCCGCGAACGCCTCACTGGATCGGAGCCGATCGAGCTCGGCCGCATCCTCCGGGGAGGTGCGCGCGACCACACGCTCGTTGGTCGCCTCCTGGAAACGCGTCCCCGGCTCGACGGGATTCATCAGGATCAAGCCTCGGACCCGCTCCGGGTACCCCCTGGCGTAGTGGATACCGATCAGGCTCCCGAACGAGTGCGCGAGGACGGTGATCTGCTCGTGCCCCAGAGACTCGCGGAGAGCGTCGATGTCTTCGGCGAATGCATCCAGATGAATCGATGCCTCGTCGAGCTCCGCCGTGGAGCGCCCGGTGCCCCGCTGGTCGTAGTAGACGACCTCGAAGCGGTTCGCGAGGGCGTCCATCCCGGGTCGCAGGTAGGTATGATCGAGGCCGGGTCCTCCGTGCACCACGACGATCGGTGCACCCTCGCCGAGGACCTCGTAGAAGATCGTCGCGTCTTCGAGACTCACCATCCCCTGTCGGCGCTGCGCATCGGCTTCGGTAGCCGTCACGAAGGCGAAGGCCAGCACCAGACCCACGCGCCCGATCCACCGTGTCATGCCTGCCCCCCATCCAGGTTCATCGTCATGATCCGAGCCAATCGCTCGATCTCAACGATGCGTATCCACGCGCGGAAAACCCAGACTCCCAATCCGCACAGGAGCGCGGCCCCCAGTGTGACCAGTCCGAACGGTGACACCGCGATTCCGCGGAGTCCCAACCAGCCGAGGACGTACGCCGCGTACGCAGGGGGAACGACGCTCGACAGCAGAGCCAGGTGCCACCAGAAGCTCGGCGGCGCCCCAACGGCGCGCTGTACGATCCTCATGCCGTACGCGAGCATGGCCGCACTCGAGAGGAGGGCTCCGATGGCAAGGGGAAAGCCGGGCCCGGGCCCCCCGAAGACACCGACGGCTCCGAGGCCGAAGAGCACGGCGAGCGGGACGAAGCCCCGACCGAGCCGAGCGGCCATCAGCTTCTGGATCGCCCCCAGCACCGCTCCCCTGGGGTCGGCGTGCGCCGGTTCGTCGGTCATGCGGCCCAGCTCCTCGCGTTCGGGTCGATCAGAAGCGGTTGTCCACCACGTTGTCGTAGATCGGACCGAATTGAAAGGAGGGGTGATGCAGGTACGGGGATCACATCCCAGGACGAACGAAGGGCCCCCGGCCGTTCGACCGGGGGCCCACTCCGTCACCTGTCATCCTGCGGAAAGGTTCAACCCGCTTCCGGTTGCGGGTCCAGGAAGCCCCCGCGCTTTTCGCCCTTCCGTGCGGCGCCGACCGGTTCGGGCATCGGCTCGACCGCCGGTTCGTCGATGGTGTGCGTCGGCACCGGCGCGTAGCCGGGCTCCTCGGCCTCGTCCTCGTCCTCGTCGAGCACGTAGTACTTCCGGAAGAACTCCGTGAAGTCGTCGACCAGGGAGTACATGACCGGCACGAGGATCAGCGTGAGGAAGGTCGCGAAGAGGATCCCCGCGATGATGGCCACGGCCATCGGACCCCACCACGCCGCCTGCTCTCCGCCCCAGAACAGCTCGGGGCTCAGCGAGCCGTACAGCCCGAAGAAGTCGAAGTTCAGGCCGATGGCGAGCGGCACCATACCCAGCGCCGTGGTGAGCGCCGTGAGCAGGACGGGCCGCAGCCGCGTCTTCCCACCGAGCACCAACGCCTCACGGCGGTTCATCGAGTCGCGGTCCCGCAATACGTCGATGTAGTCGATCAGGATGATCGCGTTGTTCACCACGATCCCCGCCAGCGAGATGATCCCGACACCGGTGTTGATGATCCCGAACGGCATACGGAAGATCATGAGCCCGAGCAGCACACCCATCGTCGACATGATGACCGACGTCAGGATGATGACCGGCTTCACGACGGAGTTGAACTGACTGATCAGGATAAAGCCGATCAGCATGAGGGCGGTCAGGAAGGCACCGCTCAGGAATTCCGTCGCCTCGTCCTGTTCCTGGGACTGACCGGAGTACCGCATGGTGTAGCCCGGCGGGAGCGACTCCACGAAGTCCGCCAGCGTCGCCTGAACCTCTCCGAGGACCGCGTTGTTCGTGTACCCCGCCGCCACGTCGGAGCTGATGGTAGCCATCCGCTCCTGGTCCTTGCGGCGGATGGTTCCGGCCCCGTCCTCGACGTTCCACTGCGCGACCTCGACGAGCGGCACCTGCACGCCGCTCTCGGCCATCACGGTGAGCTCACGCAGTCCCTCCAGCTCGTCCCGGTACTCGGGCGCCAGCCGGACGATGATGTCGTATTCGTCGTTGCCGGTCCGGTACTTGGCCGCCTCGATGCCGTTGATGGCGCCGCGGACGGCCATGCCGATCTTCTGCGTGTTCACGTCGTACAGCGATGCCTTCTCCCGATCCACCACGATGGCCAACTCGGGCCGCGCGGCGTCGAGGTCCGACTCGAGCCCCGTCAGCTTCGGGAAGACGGCGGCCCCGCGCAGGGTAGCGAGAACCTGATCGGAGAGGTCTTGCAGCACCGCGGGATCCTCACCGGCCAGCTCGATGCTCACTGGCATACCCTGAGGCGGGCCGTCCTCGATCTTGTCGACCGTGATCGTGGCACCAGCGATCTGCGTTCCGATCGTGGCCTGCATCTCGGCCAGCGTCTCGAAAGCGTCCCGCTCCCGGTCCTGGAAGTCCACGAGCGCAATCGAAAGGCGCCCGCCCTCGGGGCCCGACGGACCACCGCCCATCGGGTTTCCACCGGCGCCACCGCCACCCGTCACCGCAACGACCGACTCCCAGTCCTGCCGACCGTCGACCGACGTCAGCTCACGCTCCAGCCGCCGAACGATCGAGTCCGTGAACTCGGCGCGCGTGCCGACCGGCGTCTCGACATCGACCAGGAGCATCGGCGGAGGCATGTCTTCCGGGAAGTACTCGATCCCCGGACCGGCCACACCGTACAGCACAGCCGTCGCGATGAAGCTGACCACCGTCCCCACGATGACGACCGCCCGATGCCGCAAGGCCCAGCGAAGGGACGCCTCGTAGTTTTCCATCAGCGCAGGCAGAACCCGATCCTGGAACGACCGGCCCAGGCCCTCGAGCAAGAAGCGGTGGAGCGCCCACACCACCACGGCCGTCGCGATGAAGAGGCCGGCCGTGAGCGGATTGGCCCCCGCGACACCCAGGAGGGTCAACGCCACAACCCCGATGATCGTCCACCGAGCCGCCGGCGTGAGCGGCTTGGACGGCTCGCCGTCGAGCTTCATGAACATCGCGCACAGCGTCGGGATGATCACCAGTGCCACGAAGAGTGACGACGTGAGCGTCA
>JAUIKL010000018.1 GCA_030430625.1 Gemmatimonadota bacterium | reverse complement strand
CGCGCCGACGTGTTCTCGTCGGTCTCCGTCCTGCGGACGCCGTCCATCGTGATGTCGTAGATCCAGGCCAGGGCGATCGCCGGGATGAAGCCCAGGACCGTCACGATGACGAGCAATCGGACTCCACCCTCCCCGATCCCGAAGGCCGGGAAGATGATCTCGGCCAGCTGGAGGACGACGAAAACGGCGGCCGCGTACCCGAGCGCGAACCGAACCACGTGGCGGCGCCGCATCTCGGACCAGAAGCGCCCGACCCCCGATTTCGACTCTTGCTCGTTCATACGTGTTGGATGTGCGGAAAGGACGAACGTTAGCTACACGGAAAGAGCCGGGCGTGTTCGTCGGTTCCTGCAGCGCACACGGGTGCCGGAGGGGAACCCAGGGGGTAGATTCACATCCGTCGCGCTCCCGTCGAGGATTCGTGACGCCTCGGGCCACTGCGGTGGCCGACGAACCCGCCTTCGCCTCCCCATGCAGATCCGCTATCTGGACGGTCCCCGTCTCCGGCGCTCCCTGATTGCCGCATGTGACTACGCTCAGCAGCACCGGGCGGAGCTGAACCGGATCAATGTCTTTCCCGTCCCGGATGGGGACACCGGCACGAACCTGGCCATGACCGTCCGGGCTATCGGCGACCATCTACGTGGGAACACGGACCGTTCGGTCGCCGCGGTGGCCAACCAGGCGGCACAGGGTGCGGTGCTCGGGGCCCGCGGCAACTGCGGCATGATGCTCTCCCACTTCCTCCTCGGCTTCTCCGAGTCGGTGGTGGGTCAGGCGCGGATTTCCTCGCAGCAGTTCGCCAGTGCGCTCCGCGCAGGGGTCGAGAAGTTGCACAGCTCCCTCGAGGACCCTGTCGAGGGGACGATCCTCACGGTGATGCGGGATGCTGCCACCGCTGCCGAGGCGTCGGGAGAGCCGGACTTCGTCCCGATGGTGAACCACGTCGTGGCCGAGGCTCGCGAATCGTTGGCGCGAACACCGGAGCAGCTCGAGGCACTCAAGAAGGCGGGGGTCGTCGATGCCGGGGCGAAGGGGTTCGTGAGTATGCTCGAGGGTGTTCTCCTCTTCGTCGAGGGTGTCACGATCGCGGTCGGCTCCGAGTCTGCTTCCCACGACGAGGTCGCTGCCGCTGCCGCGATCGTCGACTATCCCGTCGAGGAAGAGCAGTTCCGCTTCTGCACGGAGGCGCTCGTCCGGGGCCAGGACCTGCCTGAGCAGACGGCGGTACGCGAAGTGCTGCGCGAGATGGGCGACTCCCTGATCGTGATCCGGACCGGGGAAATCCTGAAGGTCCACGTGCATACCGACGAGCCCGAAGAGGTCTTCGACTACCTGCGCTCCGTCGGGACGCTCACGGCGCACAAGGCCGAGGACATGCGGATCCAACACGATGCGCTGGGCCGGGGCGCGAACCACGTCACGCTGGCTCGGCGACCGGTCTCGATCGTGACGGACTCCGCGGCCGACCTTCCCGAAGACGTCGTGCGGGCCCACGGGATCAATGTGGTGCCGATGTCTCTGGTGGACGGAGACCAGACGTATCGGGACGGCGTCGATATGACGGCGACGCAGTTCCACGACCTGCTGCGAACGGCCGATACCTTGCCGACGACGTCACAGCCGGCCCCCGCCGCGATTCTGGAGGGCTACGAACGCGCGGCCGAAGAGGGAGAGTCGGTCGTGGCGGTCTTCGTATCGTCCACGCTCTCCGGTACGGTCAGCGCGGCCGAGGCCGCCCGGAAACTGGTGGACGCCGACGTTCACGTCGTCGATTCGCTCGGCAACTCGTTGCTCCACGGAATGATGGCGTTGAAGGCCGCCGAGCTCGGCGAGGTCGGAACCCCGGCCGAGGAGATCGTCAGCGAGCTGGCGCGGATCCGCCGAAACTCCGGGATTCTCTTCACGGTGCGGACGTTCGAGCGGATGATGGCGTCCGGCCGGGTCAGCAAGGGGAAGGCTCTCGTCGGGCGCTTTCTCGGGCTCAAGCCGATCCTGGGGCTGAACCGCGAGGGCAAGGTCGAGCCGTACGGGAAGGCGTTCGGCGTGGAGCGAGCCAAGGGCGAACTCCTGCGGCTCGTCCGGGCCGAGATCCCGGCCGGCACGAAGAAGGTGCGCTTCGGTATCGTGCACGTCGGCATGCCCGAGATCATCGGCGAGATCTCGGCGGCGCTGCGAGCCGAGTACGGAGACAAGGTCGAGGTTCTCGGCGCGCCCGCGACTCCCGTGATCGCGACCCACCTCGGTATCGGAGCCTGGGGTCTGGCGTGGATGGTCGAAGACTGACCAGACGGAGCGCGGTGATGGCCGCTGGTCGCCGCTACTTCGCCTTCAGCTTCCCGGCCACCAGGACGTCGTACGTAGCACGCTGCGGCTCCGTCAGACGGGCCGGGAGGCCGACGAGGAGCGCCGGGCCCTTTCCATCGGGCAGGTGGAGGACGAGGTGGCCGCCCTTCGGCCCCTCGTACGGCCCGGAACGCCCGGTCTCGTCGATGGAAACGGTCTGTCCGGGTGTGACCGCCTCCGCCAGGACGCGCCCGTATTCCGTCCAGGCGTCCAGGGGGGCCGCGCCTCCGTCCGCAATCGAGGGAAGGAGCGTCTCCTTGTAGTAGGAGACCGCCGTGGCGTACGCAGCCGAGTCGTGCTGTCTCAGTTCTTTCAAGCGCTCGCGGTAGAACTCACGGGGATCCCGGGCACCCGTCTCCTCGAGGGCTCGCTCGAGCGCGGCGTCGGCGCGGGTCGTCACATCGTCGGACATGGGGCGTACACTCGGGGGGAGCCGGGAGGACGTCAACGGCGTCGAGTATCGGTATCCCTCCCCGACGGATAGCTTCCGTTCCCGCGACTCGCCCCCACGCATGTCATGTACAGAGCCGATCTCACGAACGACGAATTCCTCGAGATCGACTGGGCCATGTTCGGCGAGTTGTGTCGAGCCCTGGCCCTCAAGGTGGCCCGTGACTACGAGCCCGAGGTCGTGATCGGGATCGCGCGCGCGGGGGTCATTCCCGGCGCGGTGATCGCCTCGATCCTCCGGACCGACTTCTACTCGCTCAAGATCTCACGAGGGGACGACGACGACGATCCGGTGCGTGCGCGGCCGGAGATCCTGACCGCCGCCCCACCGCAGGCGGAAGGGCGCCGGGTCCTGATCGTCGACGAGATCACGACGTCCGGGGCCACCATGCGACTGGCGCTCGCCGCGGTCCGCGACGTGCACCCCGAAGAGATTCGCACCGCGACGAGCTTCGCGCGGACCACCGGGTACCAGCCGGACTACTCGGCTCTGACCATGGACGCGAACGTGATCTTCCCGTGGGACCGGAAGGTGTTCGAGGACGACGAGTTGATCGTGAATCCGCGCTACGCCGACGTCATCGACGACTGACGCGGTCGGGGTCAGACCCCGGTCGTCATCTCGTCGAGGAAGTCGGAGTTCGTCGCGGTCATCCTCATCCGACCGAGCAGGAACTCGATCGCCTCGTCACTGGGCATGTCCGAGAGGAAGTTTCGGAGGAGGAAGACGCGCCGCAGTTCGATGTCGGACAGGAGGAGTTCCTCCTTCCGCGTCGAGGATCGGTTGAGGTCGATGGCAGGGAAGATCCTGCGCTCCGCGATCTCCCGATCGAGCACCAACTCCATGTTGCCGGTGCCCTTGAACTCCTCGAAGATGACGTCGTCCATCCGGCTGCCGGTATCGACGAGGGCGGTGGCGACGATCGTGAGGGAGCCACCGTCGAGGATCTTCCGTGCGGCGCCGAAGAATCGCTTGGGCTTCTGGAGCGCCTTCGCATCGACACCACCGGACATGATGCGTCCGCTGCGCCGGATGTTGTTGTTGTAGGCGCGGGCCAGGCGGGTGATGGAGTCGAGGAGGATGACCACGTCCTTCCCGTGCTCGACCAGCCTCTTGGCTTTCTCGAGCACCATCTCGGCCACCATCACGTGCCGCTTCGGTGATTCGTCGAAGGTCGAGGCGATGACTTCGCCCCGTACGCTCTCCCGCATCTCGGTGACCTCTTCGGGCCGCTCGTCGATGAGCAGGACGATGAGGTGGACGTCAGGCGAGTTGCGAGCGATTGCGTCGGCCATCTGACGAAGGATCGTCGTCTTCCCGGCCTTGGGCGGGGATACGATCAGACCCCGCTGGCCCTCTCCGATCGGCGCGATCAGATCGACGACCCGCATGGCGATGGTGCCGTGTTCGCCCGGGACCTCGAGATCCAGACGCTTCTCGGGGTACATCGGCTTCAGGTCGTCGAACTCACCGCGCTCCAGCGACGCCTCCGGGGGCAGACCGTTGACCGAGTCGATCTGCGTGAGCGCGAAGTACTTCTCCCCCCGACCCGGTGGACGGACCTGTCCGGTCAGCGTGTCCCCGGTGCGAAGCCCGAGCCGCTTGAGCTGTGCGGGGCTGACGTAGACGTCGTCCGGACTCGCGATGTAGCTGAACTCCTGGGACCTCAAGAAGCCGTATCCCTCGGACCTGATCTCGAGGACGCCCGAGGTCGTGAGCTCGTCCCCGCGGCCCAGCAGTCCATGCTGCAACTTGAGGAGCAGATCCGGCTTGCGGAGGTCTGAATACTCTTCGAGCTTCAGCTCCTCAGCCAGGTCGTGCAGCTCCCGGACGGTCTTGCTCTTGAGTTCGGCGATGTCCAACGAAGGGCTCCCGGCACGGGGCTCGACCGAGCCACTGGATTCGTGCCAGCGAGGGGGGTGCGACCCGGAGATCGCGGCGTTTGGTGTGTTCGCGCGGCCGCGATCCGAGACTTCGGAGGGGCCTGAAAGCGATGTCGCTGGATGGTGATCCTAGCGTTCGAGGCGATCATAATGGCGGCTGAAATGGGGGTCAAGGCTGATCCCACCGTATGGCTGCCCCTGCTCGACGAGCATCGCCTGACCGCCCTCGCGCACGATACGGTCATGGAGGGTACACTCCGGCCCGATCTCACGCCGGAACACCCGGAGGTCGTGGAGCAGCTCGATGCCTGGCCCGGACGCGCCTACCTCAACGACGTGGACGGCCGCGTCGAGGTCCTCCTCGTCTACCAGCCGAAGGACGAGCCGAGGTCGATCCCGTGGCTTCCGGCCCTCCTCTTTCTCGCGACCCTCGTGACCACCCTCGGGTCCGGTGCGATGCTCCAGGGCGTCGACCCCTTTGCCACCGCCTTCTTCGAGTGGGGTTCGCTCCGTCTCCCCTACCCGACGAGCATCGACTTCGCGGCGCTCGAGCGGGGCCTGCCCTTCGCGATTCCCTTTCTCGTCGTTCTGCTCCTGCACGAGTTCGGACACTACCTGGCCGCACGGTGGCACGGGGTGCGCGCATCGCTTCCCTACTTCATCCCTTTTCCGCCCTACTATTCGGTCATCGGCACGATGGGGGCCTTCCTCCGGCTCCGGGGGCCCTCGGTCAAGAGGCGTGTCCTCTTCGACATCGGGGCCAGCGGTCCACTCGCGTCGTTCGTGGCGTCGGTCCCCCTCTTCGTCTACGGCCTCACCCAGTCGCGTGTGATACCGGGGAGCGCGTCGGCGGCGACCCCCTTTCTCGTTCTCTTCTTCGACCAGCCAGTCTGGTTGGGCAGTGGGCTGGGTACGTCGGCGCTGGCCGCAGCGGCCGGTGTCGATGCGTTCGGTTCCGACCCGATCCTTCTGCACCCCCTCGCGCTCGTCGGGTGGCTGGGCTTGTTCGTGACCGCGCTGAATCTCCTTCCGCTGGGCCAGCTCGACGGCGGGCACATCCTGTACGCCCAACGGGGCCATGGGCAGGAACGGCTGGCCCGCCTCTTCCTCGGCGCCCTCCTCCTTCTGGGCTTCGCGTGGAAGGGGTGGTGGGTGTGGGCAGTCCTGGTCCTCGTCATCCACCGGGGAGGCGTCGGGCATCCGCCACTCCTTCAGCCGGAGCCCGAATTGGACCGCGTTCGGAACGGCCTCGCCTGGGCTCTAATCGCGATCTTTTTGTCGTGTTTCGTGCCGGTGCCGATTCGACTCTAATTCGACAAAAGTCGAACATCGATCGAGCGCTGTCTGTCAGGCACAGAGCCGTGTTCCTGTGTACCGCTTGCACGTAATCGTTGACAATTCCCGGCGCGTAGCCGCAACGTTTTCTCGCCCGGAGTTTGCAATTCTCGGAGTGCCGTGCCGGGGCGGCGACGTCTCCTCACAAGGAACGACCGCGTTGGCTCGACACAACCGAGACGGAACGGGCGCTGACCAGGGTGGCATCGAGTATCAGGTCAGCTATCAGCCCGATTGGCTCAAGCGGGTGAAGGTCACGAGACAGCTCGAAAGCGGACGGCAGTCGACCAAGACCCTCTTTCGGAACCCGGCGCGGGAGCCCGAGGCGTCACCCGGTCCACGCGTGCGGACGAGGGTCGTCTCCGCGGACGGATCCGTCGACTTCGAGATCGCCCTGGCCGACCCCACGGCCTCTGTGACGCGGGTGCGCGTGGCGTACGAGGTCCCCGGGGCCAACGGCCGTGCGGAGGAGCTCGAGTTCACGGTGGAGAGTCTGGACCCGATCGACTGAGGCCACCGGCCGAGTGGCCGCCTTCCGCCCCGGCAGCCGATCCCCTTCGGGTTCCGGTTAGATTGTCGGATGCCCCGGCCCGCCCCCCTCTCCGCTTCCCGGCTCCGCACGCCGCTCCCAGAGGAGCGGGCGCGATGAGCCGCCCCCGCCCGGCGCGCGGCCTCGGAACGCCGAGGGCGGAGACGATCGTGGAGACCTCGGCCGGGGGTGTGGTGCTTCGGGTCGTCGAGGGTACGTGGTGTGTGCTCGTCATCCGGGATCCGTATCGGAAGTGGGGATTGCCGAAGGGGCATGCGGAGGCCGACGAGACGGCCGGAGAGACCGCACTTCGCGAAGTTGCGGAAGAGACGGGGCTGAAGGACCTTCGCCTCGGCGAAGAGTTGGTGACGATCGACTGGACCTTTCGCTCGAGCGGTCGGCGGATTCACAAGTACACGACCTTCTTCCTCATGTACTCCGAAGCCGGCGAGCCCACGCCCGAGTTCGCCGAAGGGATCACCGCGTGTGAGTGGGTCCCGCTCCACCGGGCCCACGAGCGGATTTCGTACGAGAACGCGAGTGAGGTGGTCCGGGTGGCTCAGTCGATCGCAGAAGAGGACGATTCGAACCAGGCGGCGGATTGAGCCGACGCCCAGCGGGGGACACGATGTCGGAGCAGAACCGGATCACGGTGTGGCGCGTCGTTCAGGCGTCCGGTGTGCTGGTCGTCATGGGCTTCTTTCTCTTCGAGACCCTGCCGATTCTCAACCCGGCCCTCCTCTTCCTTCTCCTCTGGGCCGTCCTGTTGCCCTTCCGGGGCCGGGAGGGGTACGGCGCCGTCCTGACGACCGCCGCGATCCTGACCCTGATCTGGATCCTGTCGACAGCCGGCTCGGTGCTGGCTCCGTTCGTGCTGGCGATCGTGCTGGCGTACGTCCTCGACCCCCTCGTCGATCGGCTCGAGGAGCGCCGTGTCCCGCGCGGCGTCGCGGTCCTGCTTCTGACGGTGCCGACCGTGATCGCGCTGGCGCTGATGGTCCTCTTCTTCGTGCCCTCGGCGGTGGCGCAGCTCGGAGAGATCGTCCAGGGCTTCCCGGTCTTCATCGAGCGCGTGATCCAGTGGCTCGAAGACGGACAGTCGTGGGTGGCCCGTATCGACGTACCCTATTTCGACGGGGCCCAGTTCGTCGAGCAGGTCCAGGCGATCGACACGGATGCCATCGTGGCGTTCGTGCAGGAGCGACAGGACGCCTTCGGCCAGTGGCTGTGGAACACCGCCCTGGGGCTCGGTCGAGGTCTGAGTTCGGTGACGACGGTCCTCAGCTACGTCATCCTCACGCCCGTGCTCACCTACTATCTGATCCGGGACTGGGACGAACTCATGGTGCGGATCGGCCACCTCGTTCCGGTGAAGCGCCAGGAGCAGGTAACGACGTTCGCCAAGGAGTGCGACCAGCTCGTGTCGAGCTACATGCGGGGCCAGCTGACTGTGGCGTTGATCATCGGGATCCTGACCGGGTTGGGGTATGCGCTGCTCAGCTTCCCTTACGCGGCGACGCTGGGTCTCGTAGCGGGCGTGTTTTCGGTCGTCCCCTACCTCGGGGGCGTGATCACCTTGATCCCGGCCGTCTTCATTGCGCTGGTGAGCGGGAGTGTCGCGCCCTCGCTCCTCAAGGTGGTGGCGGTCTTCGTCGGGGTGCAGATCATCGACGGCTCGCTCATTTCGCCCAAAGTCGTCGGAGATTCCGTCGGCATCCACCCGGTCTGGGTCGTCCTGGCCATGACGCTGGGCGGGTACTACTTCGGTGTCCTCGGCCTGCTGGTCGCGGTCCCTGTGGCCGCCATCATCAAGCTGCTGATCGGGTACGGGCACGAGCGGTATCTGGCGTCCAGCTTCTACCAGGGTACGGACTCGAAGCTCGCGCCGTAGGTCGGGCTCCGGACCCGGGACCCCGAGGGGAGGACTCGGAGCGGGGGACGGGTTAGACTTCACCCTCCCCGCGTCGCCTCGACCGAGGCGGACGCACCTGTGAACCATCCGGGGTCCGGCACCCGCCGACCGGCCCGCGTGAATATCGAAGTGGGCGATGGCAGACGACATCTTGGACATCACGATCATCGGCGGCGGCCCGACCGGGCTGTTCGCCGCTTTCTATGCCGGTATGCGCGGCTCCTCCTGCCGGATCGTCGACTCCCTGCCGGAGCTGGGCGGTCAGCTCACCGCGCTCTACCCGGAGAAGTACATCTTCGACGTCGGCGGCTTCCCCAAAGTGCTGGCCAAGGACCTGGTGAAGAGCCTCGTCGAGCAGGCCATGCAGTTCGACCCGCCCCCCGAGGTGCGGCTCGACGAACAGGTGCGGGATCTCACCCGTGACGGAGACGAGTTCGTTCTACACTGCGCGCACGGGGATTATCGCTCGCGGTCCGTGGTGATTGCCGGCGGCAAGGGCGCGCTCGAGCCGATGCCGCTGAAGTGCGACGGATACGACGACTTCATGCACCGCGGCGTCGAGTACGCAGTGAAGGATCCAGAGGCGTTCCGGGATCAGCGGCTCGTCGTAGTCGGTGGTGGTGACACCGCGATGGATTTCGTGCTCATGCTGAAGGACGTGGCCCATTCGGTCGCGCTGGTCCACCGGCGCGATGGTTGGCGTGCGCACGAGGCTTCGGTGACCCAGGTGATGGACTCCGTGGAGGCCGGTCAGGTCGACCTTCGCACCTTCCACGAGGTTCGTCGGATCGAAGGTGACGACCGGGTTCGTACCGTGACGATCTTCGACAACCGTTCGGACGAGGACGTGACTCTGGAGTGTGACACGGTCCTGTCGTGCCTTGGCTTCAAGCCCGACCTCGGGCCGATCAAGACGTGGGGCCTCGAGGTCGAGAAGAACCGGATCATGGTGGACCCGCTCATGGCCACCTCGATCCCGGGTGTCTTCGGGGCCGGTGACATCGTGCAGTACCCGGGCAAGCTCGATCTCATTGCGACGGGCTTCTCGGAGGCCGCGGTCGCTGTGAACAACGCCGTGCACCACGTCGATCCGACGGCCAGGGTGAACCCCGGCCACTCGACGAGTTCGAAGGCGTTCAAGGAGTAGTTCTCGGCCCGCGACCGAGCGTTGTGGGGTCGGGTCCGAACCGTAGGGAACCCTCGTGGGTTCTCTCACTGACGGCGAAGGCGTCGTCGAGGTCATGACAACGACGGAGAGGGTGAGAATGTCGGAGAGCGAGATCCAACACGAGCGTGTGGTGATCATCGGGTCCGGGCCCGCGGGTTGGACGGCGGCCATCTACGCTGCGCGCGCCGAACTCGAGCCGTTCGTGATCGAGGGTGGCATCAGCCGCACGATGATCCCGGGCGGGCAGCTCATGTTCACGACCGAGGTCGAGAACTACCCGGGCTTCAAGGAAGGCGTCGACGGACAGGCCCTCATGATGGAGATGAAGGACCAGGCGCTCCGCTTCGGCACCCGGGTCCTCACCGAGGACGTCGTGACCATCGATACCAGCCAACACCCGTACCGGATCGTCACCCAGTACGACAGCGAGATCCTGGCGGACTCGATCATCGTGGCCACGGGCGCCAACGCGAACTGGCTCGGTCTCGACAACGAAGAGCGACTCGCGCAGTCGGGAGGGGGAGTGAGTGCGTGCGCCGTGTGCGATGGCGCGCTGCCCCACTTCCGCGATCAGGTGCTGGCCGTCATCGGGGGTGGGGACACCGCGATGGAAGACGCCCTCTACCTCACGAAGTTCGCCAGGGAAGTCGTCATCGTTCACCGGCGCGACGAGCTGCGCGCGTCGAAGATCATGGCCGACCGGGCGCTCGAGCACGAGAAGATCACCTTCGCCTGGAACACCGTCGTGACCGACGTCCTCGGGGAGGACGTGATCACCGGGCTGAAGCTGAAGGACACGGTGACGGGAGACGAGCGTGAGCTGGCCGTCGGCGGCATGTTCGTGGCCATCGGGCACTCGCCGAACACGGGCTTCCTCCAGGGGGTCGTCGACCTCAAGGACAACGGCTACGTGAAAACGCCCGTGGCATGGCGCACGGAGACGTCGGTACCGGGGATCTTCGCGGCCGGGGATGTCATGGACGACTACTACCGGCAGGCTGTGACGGCCGCCGGGACAGGGTGCATGGCGGCCCTGGAGGCGGAGCGGTGGTTGGCGCACGGTGGGCTCGAGGCCCACGCGCCGGCGGCGGAGGCCGTGGCGGGGGACTGACCGGCGGCCCGGCCGGCGGGAAGTCGACGAGCCGTCAGTCGTTCACGTTGCAAGGAACAACTCTTGCGGCGTCTTCGGCTGGGTACCTACCACCTGTCCCAGGATACAACACCTATGAAACTGAATCGCACTGCCACTCTCGGGGCGGCCGCCGTTCTTCTCGGACTGACCGCCTGTGGGGATGATACCCCGATGACCCCCGACCCGACGACGGGGAGCATCGAGGTGAACACCACGACCACGGGGAGCTCTCTCGACGACTCGTTCATGGCGTCCGTCGACGGCGGCACGGCTCTGGCCGTGGGAGCCAACAGCGCGATCACCTTCTCCGACATCGAGACCGGCACGCGGTCCGTGGAGCTCACCGACGTTGCGCCGAACTGCACGGTTGCGGGAGACAATCCGCGCACGGTCACCGTCACGGACGGTGGCACGACGACGACCGAGTTCGAGGTGTCGTGTCTGCAGGTGGCCCAGGGCCAGATGTTGATCTCGTCCGACCGGTCCGGGAACTCGGAGATCTACCTCACGAACGAAGACGGATCGAACCCGGTCAACGTGACCAACAACCCGGCTGCCGAAGTCGGGGGAGCGATCTCTCCGGACGGGACGCGTTTCGTTTTTTCGAGCGAGCGCACGGGAAACTACGATGTCTTCATCGCGAACATCGACGGATCGGGGGCGACCAACCTGACCAGCTTCCCCGGCCTGGACGCCCTGCCGACGTGGTCCCCGGACGGAACGCGGATCACCTTCTCCAGCGAGCGAGAAGGGACGCAGGATCTCTGGCTGATGGACCCGGATGGAAGCAACCTGACCAACCTGACCGACAACGGTGCGTCGAATCAGCTGGCCACCTGGTCTCCTGACGGAACGCGGATCGCGTTCGTCAGCGACCTCGATGGGAATTCCGACATCTGGGTCATGAACGCCGACGGAACGGGTCAGACGAATCTGACCGACGATCCGAGCTACGACTTCGCGCCTGCGTGGTCCCCGGACGGGACGACGATCATCTTCCAGACGGAGCGCGACGGGAACGCCGAGATCTACTCCATGGATCCCGACGGGACCAACCTTGTGAATCTGACCAACGACCCGGCTGACGATCAGCTCCCCAACTGGTCACCGAACGGAGACCTGATCGCCTTCACGTCGGACCGTGACGGGCCCGATCGGGAGGTGTACATCATGACCGCGGCAGGGGTGGGTGCGACCCAGATCACCGACAACGACGACGACGATCTGGCCGGGCCGATCCAGGGTTGGCGGTAGCGGTTCCTCGGGGCGGTAGCCGCCTTTCGAGGCCGTAGCTGTTCCGACAGAGGCTCGCCCCCGCACTCCGATACCGAGTGCGGGGGCGTTCTTCGTTCAGAGAAGTCGCCCACCGTCGACAACGAGAACCTGTCCGGTGACGTAGTCCGCCTCGACGAGGTAGCGCACGGCGCGTACGACGTCGGCGGGTGAGCCCCCGCGCTTCAGTGGGGCCTTCTCGACGACGCGCTCCCACATCTCATCGGTCCAGTCGTCGGGGGCCAGCACCGCTCCGGGCGCGATCGCGTTGACCCGGACGTCCGGCGCGTACGACTTCGCCTGGACTCTCGTCAGGTGCGCGAGCGCGGCCTTCGAAACCGCGTGGTGGGGGCGTTCGGTCCATGCCTCGAACGCACCGAGATCCGTGATGTTCACCACACACCCCCGGGCCGGACGCAGTCCGGGGAGGAGGGCGCGGGTGAGGAGGTGGGGGGCGCGGGCATTGAGCGCCATCGCGGCGTCCCACTCGGCTGTGTCGACGTCCTCGAGGCGGCCGGTCCGGAAGGAAGCCGCCGAGTTGACCAGGACGTCGACGGCGGTGCTGAAGTCGAGGGCCGCGGCGGCTACCTGCTCCGCACCTTCAGGGGTCCTCAGGTCGGCCTGAACCAGGACGCATGTGCGGCCGAACGTCTCTATGTCTACGCGTAAGCTGCGGGCCTCCTTCTCTGATCGTCCGTACGCGCCGACGATGTCGAATCCGTCCTCGGCCAGGGCCAGCGCGATGGCCCTGCCGACTCGGACGGCGGCGCCGGTCACGACGGCTACCCGTTGCATCCCCGTATCGGTCATGGCGAGACTCCTTGCCTGGTGCCGGCACGGCGCCTCGACCCGAGACAGGACGTGCTCGACTGATGTCGCAACATTTGACCGGCAAGGTCGCCATCGTGACCGGCAGCACCAAGGGAATCGGACTGGCGATCGCGGAGCGGCTCCTGAACGAGGGCGCACGGGTCGTGGTCAACGGCCGCAGCGCCGACGTCGTGGCCGAGGTGGCCGACCGACTCGGGGACGATGCACTCGGCTTCGCGTGCAACGTGGCCGACCCCGAGGCGTGCGAGCGCCTCGTCCAGGCTGCGGTCGACCACTTCGGCCAGCTCGACATCCTGGTCAACAACGCCGGGCTGGGGATCTTCAAGCCGATCTCCGAACTGAGTGTCGAGGAGTGGCGGCTCCAGGTCGACGTGAATCTGGGCGGCGTCTTCTACTGTTCGAAGGCCGCGCTCCCGCACCTCTCGGCCTCCGGCGACGGCTACATCATCAACGTCGGGTCTCTGGCGAGCCGCAACAGCTTCGCGAACGGCACGGGGTACAACGCCAGCAAGTTCGGTCTCCTCGGGATGTCGGAAGCGATGATGCTCGACGTGCGTCACAACGACGTGCGTGTCTCGATCGTGATGCCGGGCAGTGTCAACACCCCGTTCAACGACCACGAACAGGCACCCGAGCGTGGGTGGAAGCTCGAGGCCGACGACTGCGCCCTGGCCGTGATGCAGCTCCTCGAATTCCCGAAGGAAGCGCACGTCAGCCGCATCGAAATGCGGCCGGCCCAGCCGCCGAGGGGGTAGGAGGGCGGCGAAGGCGACTCCACACACTCGCCCGGCCACTCAAAACCTGTTCTGAGGAACGACCTTTGCAGTACCGTGGAGTAGTTCCGCGACTCAGACACAGGAAGCAGTTATGAAGCTCCACCGAACCGGGGCGCTCGGCGCCGTGATGGTTGTGGCCGGACTGGTAGCATGTGGCGAGGACGAGCCGATGGCCCCCGAGCCCGATCCGACCGGAAGTGTCGAGGTGAACACGACCACGACCGGCGCCTCGTTGGACGATTCCTACATGGCCTCGGTCGCGGGAGGCACGGCCCAGGCGGTCGGCGGCAACAGCGTCGTCGTCTTCTCCGACGTGGCGACCGGTGCGCAGACGGTCGAGCTGACGGACGTGGCCGCCAACTGCACGGTGGCCGGGGACAATCCGCGTACGGTGACGGTCCCGGACGGCGCCACCGTCTCGACGGAGTTCGAGGTCAGCTGTCTCCAGATGGCAGACAACCAGCTGTTGATCACGTCGGACCGCACGGGGAACGACGACATCTTCCTGACCAACGTGGACGGGTCGAATCCAGTGAACCTCACCGACAACCCCGCTATCGACGCCTACGGTGCCTTCTCACCCGACGGGACCCGATTCCTCTTTACGAGCGATCGGAGCGGGGACCTCGACCTGTACGTGGCGTTCATCGACGGAACCGGGGTCACGAATCTCACAGACCTCCCGGGGAACGACCTCGTGGGTGCATGGTCTCCCGACGGGACCAGGATCGCCTTTGCCAGTCAACGTTCCGGTGACTACGAGATCTGGGTCATGGACGCCGATGGAAGCAACCCTGTCCAGCTGACCGACGACGGAGTCATCAACCAGACGGTCAGTTGGTCGCCCGACGGCACACGGATCGCGTACGCCAGTGAGGTCACGGGAGACTACGAGATCTGGGTCATGAACGCCGATGGCACCGGTCACACCAATCTCACGAACGAACCAGGAGGGACCGACGGGTTCCCGGCCTGGTCGCCTGATGGCACCACGATCCTCTTCAGCTCCGATCGCGACGGAAACAACGAGGTGTACGCCATGGACCCCGATGGGTCGAACCAGGTGAACCTGACGAACAACGTCGCATACGACGGATATCCGAACTGGTCGCCGGACGGGACCGAGATCGCGTTCACATCCGACCGTGACGGTGACTACGACGTCTATCGGATGACGTCCGCCGGCGTCGGTGCAACACGGGTTACGGACACCACAGATGCCGAACTGGCGGGGCCGCCCCAGGGTTGGCGCTGACCGACCGATTGCCGGGCGGGGAGGGGCTGGTCGGCCTCTCCCCGTTCGCGCCCGGCACTTCAACCACTCGCGGGCCGGCTTAGATTTCGGGGCTCATCGGCGCACACGTGGCGCGCCGGATCGCGAACACAGGACCAAGGCCCCATGTCGGAAGGATACCGGATCGAGAAGGACTCCCTCGGTGAGATGAAGGTCCCCGAGGATGCACTCTACGGACCCCAGACCCAGCGGGCCGTCGAGAACTTCCCGATCAGCGGGCAGCGCTTCGGCCGCCGATTCATTCAGGCGATGGGCCTGATCAAGAAGGCCGCCGCGGAGACGAACGCCGAACTCGGCAACCTCGACGCCGCCGTGGCGGACGCGATCGTTCGGGCTGCCTCCGAGGTGGTCGACGGCCAGTGGGACGACCAGTTCGTGCTCGACATCTACCAGACGGGGTCGGGCACCTCGACGAACATGAACACCAACGAGGTCGTGGCGCACCGCGCCACCCAGCTCCTGGCCGACGGTTCGGTCCACCCGAACGACCACGTGAACTTCGGCCAGTCGTCGAACGACACGATCCCGACGGCCATCCACATCTCGGCGCGCGTCGCGATCCAGGAGGAGCTGCTCCCGGCGTTGACCCACATGCACGAAGTGCTGGCTGACAAGGCGAAGGCTTTCGACGGCGTCCTCAAGTCGGGGCGCACCCACCTGATGGACGCGACGCCGGTCCGGCTCGGCCAGGAGTTCGGCGGGTACGCCGCCCAGATCTCGAAGGGAATCGAGCGGGTGCGCGTGGCTGCCGCCGAGTTGGACGAGCTGGCCCTCGGTGGTACGGCGGTCGGCACGGGGATCAACACGCACGAGGACTTCGCGGCCAAGGCGATCGCGCGGATCGCGGACGCCACCGGGATCGGCTTCCGTGAGGCGGACGATCACTTCGAGGCGCAGGGTGCGAAGGATGCGGCGGTGAGTGCGTCGGGCGCCCTGAATACCGTCGCCACGAGCCTGATGAAGATCGCCGACGACATCCGCTGGCTGGGGTCCGGACCGACGTCGGGCCTCCACGAGATCCGCCTACCCGCCATCCAGCCGGGCTCCTCGATCATGCCGGGGAAGGTGAACCCGGTGATGTCCGAGGCGATGATGATGGTGTGCGCCCGCGTGATGGGGAATCACACGACGATCACCGTGGCCGGCAGCCGCGGAAACTTCGAGCTGAACGTGATGATGCCCGTCATCGCCCAGTCGCTGCTCGAGTCGATCACCCTCGTGGCCAACATCACCCGCGCCTTCACCGACCGGTGCCTCGTCGGCATCGAGGTCAACGAGGAGCGGGCCCGGGAGCTGCTGGAGAAGAACCCGTCGATCGCCACGGCGCTCAACCCGTTCATCGGCTACGACGAGGCGGCGGTCGTGGCCAAGGAGTCGGCCAAGCGCGGGATGTCCGTCCGGGACGTCGTGCGGGAGAAGGGCCTTCTCCCCGAGGATCAGATCGACGAAGCCCTGGACGTCCGCGCGATGACCGAGCCGGGGCTACCCGACGCCTGATCCGCGGCTACGCGACGCCCGATCCGCGGCTACCCGACACCCGACCCGCGGCTACGCGACGCCCGACCCCGGTACGGGGCCGATGTGCCGAGCGGTGGCCTCGCGGGAATCGGCACGCCATCCGGACCTCGCCGATCGTCCGATTGCACGCGTGAAGTCGTCCCATAGGTCGTCCACGTCCTCGAGGCCGACCGAGACGCGGATGAGGCTGGCGGGAATCCCGGTCGCCTGGCGGGCCTCCTCGCCCATCAGCTGATGGGTGAGCGCCGCCGGCCGCTGGACCAGCGTGTCGACGGAGCCGAGGCTGACGGCCGGGACGGCGATCTCGAGAGCCGCCACGAAGGCATCGGCACGTCGGACCCCGCCTTCCAACTCCAGGCAGAACATCGTCCCGGGGCCCGCCATCTGCTTCCGGACGATGGCGTCGTCCGCCGCGTGTAGTCCCGGAAAGCGGAGGTCGATGACCTCGGGGTGGTCCTGGAGCCGGGACACGAGGGCGCGAGCGTTGTCCTGCATCGCCCGCACCCGGACCCCGAGTGTCTGGAGTCCCCGACTGAAGGTGTGGGCCGCCAGAGGGTGGAGGAGCGCTCCGGTTGCGATACGGATCTGCCGGAGCCGTGCGGCTGCTTCGGTCGAGGAGGCCGTGACGACACCCCCCATCGCGTCACCGTGGCCCCCGATGAACTTGGTGGCACTGTGCATCGTGAACGCCGCCCCGTGTCGTATCGGGTTCTGCAGCACCGGTGTGCCGAAGGTGGAGTCGACCGCGACCGGTACCCCCCCGGCGTCTTCGACCAGGCGTTCGATGTCCGTGAGACCAAGCAGCGGATTGGACGGGGATTCGACCCACACGAGGGCGGTCTCGGGTCGGATGGCCGCCCGGACGGCGTCCGCCGAAGCGAAGGTGACCTCGGTGCCGAGCAGGCCCGACTCGAGCAGGGTATGACTGCCGCCGTATACCGGCGGTACGGCCACCACATGGCCTCCGCGGTTGCGAGCGTCGAGGAGGAGGGCGGACAAGGCGGCCATGCCGGACGCGAAGCAGACCGAGTCCGCTCCGCCCTCGAGGTCCGTCATCCGGTCTTCGAAGTCCCGACCGTTCGGGTTGAAGAGCCGCGCGTAGATCGGGTTGTCGGCAGTGGGGGCACCCGTAGCGAAGTCGGTCATGCTGCGCGCGGCGACGTCGGGGTCGGGTGTGTGATAGGTCGTGGACAGGTCGATGGGTCGGACGTGGGAGATCGAGTGACGATGTCCGGTGCCGACGAGTCTCGTGTCGAAGCGCATGTCCGTTCCTCCAACCGGTGCCGTGGTGGGCCCGCCGCGTTCGAGCGGGTGCGATTGGACGTTACGGGTTGGGGCGAGAATATTCACATGAAGCGAATATTCTATGGAGAGTTGGCATGATGTCCGGTCTGTCAGAGAAGGATGTGCAGATTCTTGGCGTTCTCGTGCAGAATGCGCGGATCACGAACAAGGACCTGGCTGCTCAGGTGGGGCTCTCTGCGTCGGGGTGTCTCGAGCGCGTGCGGAGGTTGGAAGAGCGCGGTGTCATCGCGGGGTCGACCGTTCTGGTCGACCCGGCCGCAGTGGGCGTCGGCGTTCAGGCGCTCATCGCCGTGCGGCTCAAGCGCCATACGCGAAAGACGGTGGCTGCCTTCCGGACCTTCGCGGGGAGTCTTCCCGAGGTCACCGCCACGTACCACGTGACGGGTGACTTCGACTTCATCATGCACGTCGCGGCCAGAGACATGGACCACCTGCGGGACTTCTGCATGGATGCCATCACCGGGCGGCCGGACGTGGCCGGGATTCAGACGTCGTTGGCCTTCAGCGTCGACACACGACCCGGCTGGCCCGCTCTACGGTCGGGGCCGGCCGAGCGATGAACCGATCGGGGGGCGATCCGTCCATCGGACGAACCGCCCCCCGGTCGATCAGAAGGTCAGCGGGACCGGAAAGAGCCGGTTTCGGGCGGCCCGCTCCATGAAGTGCGGAGTGTAGGCCCGAATGTGCCGCCCACCGGCGTACACCTCGATCATGTGGAACTCCCACGGCTCGAACGACTGCAGGTATTCGAGCCCACCGATGACGGGTGCCTCGTCGACCCAGACGGTCGGCTCGACCGTACGGCCGCGCACGACCAGGCACTGGCTCGTGTAGCGTCCGTTGCACGAGGTGGCCCAGGTCGCGGAGTTGAACTCGATGAACTCGAGCGCGTTCTGGGCACCCGACGAGGCGAGGGCTCCGGGATCGTACGCTTGCACGGTCGTCGCGGTGGCCCGCCGGCGTGAGCGGAACCGGTCGGTCACGACCTGCAATCCTTCGAGGACGATGGCCTGCGGCGCGAGCTCGATCACGAGGCCGCCGTCGGCGTCGACCGGGCCGGTCCACTCCAGCGGCTCGTAGCCGATGAGCTCGATGTCGAGGGCCAGTCGGCCCTCGGTCATGCCGGGAATTCGAAAGCGGCCGTCGTCATTGGTGATCGAGCCCCATTCGGTCCCGGTCATGCCGACCCAGGCGCCCGGGAGCACGGCTCCGGTCTGTCCGTCGACGACGGTGCCGATCAGGGTGAATTCGGGTGCGTCCGCCGCGCGATCCTGCGCGAGCGCGGTCGTCGCCTGAAGTGCGAGAGCGAGGAGCG
Source organism: Gemmatimonadota bacterium (assembly GCA_030430625.1). Classification (GTDB taxonomy): domain Bacteria; phylum Gemmatimonadota; class Gemmatimonadetes; order Longimicrobiales; family Gaopeijiaceae; genus UBA2589. The sequence goes on along the minus strand of JAUIKL010000018.1, from coordinate 16,283 downwards.
CGAGGCGTGCGCCCGTGGATGCGGAGGATTTCGCCCGGGCCCACGCCCCGAGCGCATTTCGTAGGTCGATCATCGTCGTCCCCCCATGGCTTGTTGTTCGGTTGGGCCTTCAAAAGGCAAGGGCCGTACCGACGCGGACCACGGAGCCCCAAGGCCCGTCCGGGAGGACTTACGTTGCAGTCCGACAACGGGTTACGGCCTGACGCGCTCGTCCGGGGGCGACGGGACCCGCTCGGTGAGGTGTCCTCTCACGGTGGCAGTGCTCAACGCGCACCGGGGACGATCTCGTCAGCGGATCGGGGAGGGGGAAAAGCGAGTGACGGTAGGTGCAAGCACCTACCGCCACTCTTGGCACGCCCCCCCAGGGCGTGTTGCCCACCCGTCCAGGCGTGGGACTTGTGCCGATGGGACGACCTTGGCCGAACCCACCGGCACGAGTGCTCTAGGCGGTCAGACGTTCCTGCTCGATGTCGAAGACCGCACCGTCGGTAATCTCAGCAAGGGGCATGCCGCCGAGCGGGATCACCCGGGTCACGTCCCCGTCGAGGTAGAGGGGGTAGGCCCAGTCGCCGAAGCGGACGACCTGGATCAGCTCGGGCTCGCCGAGCGTCCCGACCGGCGCCACCTCTTCGGTGATCGCCCGCCAGACGCGGTCGACCAGAGACATGCGCTCCGAGACCGAGTCGGCCCAGAGGGCGAGGCGGATCCGCTTGCGCTCTTGCAGGGTCATGGGGCGCACGATCCGCCGGTGACCCCGGAAGCTGTGCGAGAGAAGGAAGGCGATCGCTTCGCCCACCGGCACGGGATCGACCCCGTGGTCGTAGAATCCGGGGGTGCGAACCCGCCGCCGATCACTCAGGTCGATGTATCCGTCGGCCGCAACGCGCATTGTTGGCCTCGTCCTTTTTGGGGGTAACGCGGCACCTGGGGGGTGACGCTCTGGCCCTTCATGGGACAAGTCGCGTGCCGCGGGCCGTAAACATTTGGCGCGGCCGTTCGACATGGCTCAAGTGGTTCTGTGTCAACGCGATACGCGTATTGACACTTTTCCACAGTGAGCGCGGGACTCCGCCGGAGGTCGCCACAATGCTTCCGGGCAGGGCAAACTTTATCGACCTTGCCGGATGACAGACGAGCTCGGTGCACACGTTTCCGCCGCGGGCGGTGTAGAGAGGGCCCCGGCGCGGGCCCGGGAGATCGACGCCGTCGTTCTCCAACTGTTCACGAAGCAGCCCAGTCGATGGGCCGAACCCTCGATCGAGCCTCCGCAGGCCGAGGCGTTTCAGCGGGCCCGGGCAGAGCAGGAGATCGAGGTGGCGGGGGCCCACGACTCGTACCTGATCAATCTCTCCACGCCGGACGAATCCCTCTGGAGGCGGTCCCAGCGATCTTTCGAGGCCGAGCTGACCCGCTGCGCGGCGCTCGACCTGGACTTCCTCGTAACCCATCCGGGCAATGCGACGGACGGTGACACCGACGCCGGCCTCGAGCGCAACGCCAAGGGTGTGACCGAGTCGCTCGCGGCGGTGGACGGAAGGACGCGAGTCCTTCTGGAACTCACGGCGGGCGGGGGCACGACGGTCGGGGCGACCTTCGAGAATCTCAGGACCATCATCGACCTGGTCCCGGACGGACTTCGGGACCGGGTCGGTGTCTGCATCGACACGTGCCACGCGTTCAGCGCCGGCTACGACTGGGTCGGTGACTACGACGGTGTGTGGAACGCCTTCGCCGAGATCATCGGATTCGACCGCCTGGGCCTCCTCCACCTGAACGACTCGAAACATCCCTACGGGTCGCGGAAGGATCGTCACGAAACCCTCGGGGAGGGAACGCTCGGCACGGAGCCGTTCCGGCGCATCGTCCTGGACGAACGGCTGGCGGGTGTGCCGAAGGTGCTCGAGACGCCGAAGGGGGACGACGGCGTCTCGGAGGACGTCCGAAACCTCTCTCTTCTACGCGACCTGCGCGCGGCGGGCTGAAATTCACTATATTCGTCACCCACACGTCGGAGGGCTCTTTTATTGAGCCAACACATGGAAGCCGGGACTGACTCTCGGGAACGACGCTAGGCCCCGGAGGAGGGGAAAGCGGCAAGGCTCGAGGAGGTCACCAACTCGTTGGTTCCCGGGCTTCAATAATGCCCCTTCGGCGTGTGCTTCGAGGGCCGGTGTCCGATCCGCTCAGCGGGTCGAGCACCGGCTCTCGACATATCCGGGATCGCCCCCGTAGAGACCGGGTAGGGATCGTCGAGGTCCACCCGAGGAGGAAGCCACATGCCCGTCGTCCGCGCCACGCGTCGCGTGCACTTCTGCGCCGCCCACCGACTCTTCCGTCCCGACTGGACGGACGAGGAGAACCGAGAGGTCTTCGGGGCGTGCTCGAACCCGAACTGGCACGGCCACAACTACGTGCTCGACGTGACGGTCGAGGGCCCGATCGACCCGGAGACGGGCTTCGTCATGGACCTCAAGCTGTTGAAGGCGGCCATGAACACCGAGGTCGTGGACGATGTCGATCACAAGAACCTGAACCTCGAGGTGCCCTGGCTGGCGGGTGTCCTGCCCTCCACCGAGAACTTCGCGGTAGCCATCTGGGACCGGCTCGCGGGTAGTCTTCCCGACGACGTACGACTCCACCGTGTCGTGCTTCACGAGACGGTGAACAACGCGGTCGAATACCTCGGCCCGGAGGCACCATGACGGCTGTGACCGATCTATCCGCTGTTTCGTACGAAGAGCTGGTCGCGGAGATGATCCGGCGACTCGGGGACGATCCGACGCGCCCCGGCATGAAGAAGACGCCGGAGCGGGTGGCGCGCGCCATGGAGTTCCTCACGAGCGGCTACACATCGTCTCCGGCGGAAGTCGTGGGCGACGCTCTCTTCTCCGAGGGGCACGAGAGTATGGTGCTCGTGAAGGACATCGAGCTGTACTCCCTCTGCGAACACCACATGCTCCCCTTCTTCGGAAAGGCGCATGTGGCGTACATCCCGAACGGTCGGATCATGGGGCTCTCCAAGGTCGCCCGGATCGTCGAGGTCTTCGCCCGGCGATTCCAGGTTCAGGAGCGTCTGACGGAGCAGGTGGCTCAAGCCGTCTGGGAGACGACCGAACCGCAGGGTGTGGCCGTCGTGGTCGAGGCGTACCACCTGTGCATGATGATGCGCGGAGTCCAGAAGCAGAACTCGAAGACCGTCACCTCTGCCATGCGCGGGAGCTTTCTGGACGACCATCGGACGCGAGACGAGTTCATGCGTCTCGTGACGAGCGTGCACCGCCCACTGTGAGCGTGATCGAATGAGCGACCCCCGCGTCGTGGGAAAGAGTGCACTGGTGACGGGGGCCAGCCGGGGGATCGGCCGGGCCGTGGCCGAGCAGCTGGCGGACGCCGGTGCGAGGGTCTGGGGGCTCGGGCGATCGGTCGACGCACTCGACGAACTCGCGCGCGAGAGTGGTGTGCAGCCGTTGGTGGCGGACCTGACCGACGACGCCGACACCTGGTCGGCGATCGACCGGATGGTCGATGCGCTCGGGGGCCCGCCGGATATCGTGGTGAACGCGGCCGGTGTCTTCGGCATCGAAGCGTGCGCGACCGAAACGGTGCGGAACTTCGATCGGGCCATCGCCGTGAACCTTCGCGGCCCCTTCCTCGTCACGCGGGCGTTGCTGCCCGGCATGCTCGATCGAGGCTCGGGTCTCCTGATCCAGATCGGTTCGGTGTCGGGTCGGAAGGCGTACCCGGGCAACGCGGCCTACTCCGCCTCGAAGTTCGGGCTTCGCGGTCTGCACGAGGTCGTACTGGAGGAGGTGCGAGGGAGCGGTGTCCGGGCCTCGATGATCGAACCCGCCGCCACCGACACGCCGCTCTGGGACCCGCTGGACCCCGACGCGAGCGACTTCCTGCCGAATCGGGCCGACATGCTCCGTCCCGACGACGTCGCGGAGGCGGTCCTCTTCCTGGCCACACGACCGGACTCGGTGTCGATCCCCGTGCTCGCCATCGAGCCCTCCTGAGCCGGCGCGCGCGGTTCGGGTCGGCCCCGGACGTGACCCCGATGGGGTCGGGTGGCACGAGACTGGCTACGGAAGGGGTGACGGTGCCGGAACGGTCGCCACAGCAAGGAGTTGAAGCGTTGCGTGCTCCACGCCGGCCCGGGTACCTTCCGGCACCGTGGGGATCGCCGCGCCGAAGGTCCGCTTCGGTTCTATCCCCACCCCTTTGACCCCCGACGCATGGCGTTCTGGAAGAAGATCCTCGGGACAGAGGACGCAAAGCCCGTCGACTACTACACCGAGGGGACCGATCTCCTCGTCGCGGGCAAGTTCCACGAAGCGCTGACGTCCTTCAGGCTGGCTCTGAAGGAGTCACCGGGGGACGCCGTCGTCCTGCAGCAGATCGCGATCTGCTACACGCGGATCGGCATGGTCGACGAGGCGGCCAAGACGTATCGCCACGTACTCCAGAAGGATCCGGGCGCCGCAGGAGCGCACTACGGACTGGCGTTCATCCTCCTCCGCCGTGAGGAGCGGGAGGCGTCGATGTCCCATCTCGAGGCGTTCCTTTCGCACGCGCCGGACGGACCGGACGCCGAGGCACACGTGGAGCACGCACGCTGGACGCTGGCTCAGCTCAGGGAACAACACAGGAGTGGTGGATCCGATGTCGGCCTCTAACCTCAGACAGTTTCGGTTGCGTTGGACCGGCGAAGGCCTGGCCTTCCGCGGCGGGCCGGACGACGGAGTCGAGATCGGGATCGACAGTGACGGGGTGATCGGTCCCAAGCCGATGGAGATCCTTCTCGGGTCCGTGGCCGGCTGTATGGCCATCGATATTCTCATGATCCTCGAGAAGTCCCGGGTGTCCGTGGACTCGCTCGAGTTCAACGCGGTCGGGACGCGGGCCGAGACGGCGCCGAAGCGCTACGAGCGCATCGAGCTCGAGTGTCACCTCGTCGGGCCTTCGGAAGAGGACGAGGCCAAGATTCAGCGGGCGGTCGACCTCTCGCGGGACAAGTACTGTTCGGTCCTTCACACCCTCGACCCCGAACTCGACTTCGTCACGACCGTCAGGCGGGGCTGACCGTGAGCCCCCCCACCGCGGCGACCGACCCGACGCCGGTTCCCGAGTCGACGCTCACGCGCCTCTTTTTCGACGCCATCGATCGCTTCGGCGACCGGGAGATCTTCCAGCGCTTCGACTCGAAGGGCAACATCGTCGGCATATCGTATACCGAGGTGCTCGACATCGTTCGGAAGGTGAGTGGCGGACTCGAGGCCCGGGGGATCGAGCGTGGAGGGCGGGCGGCCATTCTCGCCGAGAATCGTCCCGAGTGGGCGTACTGCGACTACGGGTGCCTCTGCTCGGGTGTGATTGCCGTGCCGATCTACCCGACACTGACGTCGGCCCAGATCGCCTTCATGTTCGACAACGCGGAGGTGGACCTCGTCTTCGCCTCCACACCGGACCTCGTGGAGAAGGCGTGCGAGGCCGCGAGCGAGTGCGACCGTGACATCCAGGTCGTGGCGATCGATCCGTCCGACCGCGCCGACATGATCGCTTGGGACGACTTCGTGCGAGCGGGCTCGGACGTCGCCGGACAGACCCCTCTCGACGAGTGGCGCACGAGCGCCCTCTCCGTCGAACCGCACGACATCGCGACGATCCTCTACACCTCGGGGACGACCGGGACGCCGAAGGGCGTGATGCTCACGCACAACAACATCGCGTCCAACGTGCAGGCGTCCGTCATGGTCCTCGCAATCCAGGATTGGGACAACACGGTCAGCTTTCTGCCTCTGTCCCACATCCTCCAGCGGATGATCGACTTCCTCTTCTTCTGGGTCGGCTGTCGGGTGGGCTACGTCCGCTCGATGGACAGCCTGATCGAGGACATCGGCAAGCTGCGGCCAACCGTGGTCGTGTCTGTCCCGCGCGTGTACGAGAAGATCTACAACGCCGTGATGGGAAAGTCGGGGGTCGAGAAGTTGATCGTCGACTGGGCGGCGTCCGTGGCGGACAAGGCGGCGGACGTCCGGTTGGCCGGGCGCGAACCCGCGGGCCTGCTCGGCATCCAGTACCGACTGGCCGACAAGCTGGTCTTCCGGAAGGTGAAGAACCGGGTCGGGGGGCGACTCCGCTTCTTCGTGAGCGGTGGCGGGCCGCTGTCCCCGGCCCTCAACCGCTTCTTCTACTCGATCGGGATGACGATTCTCGAAGGGTACGGTCTGACCGAGACGAGTCCGGTCACCAACGTGAACACCGACAGCGATTTCCGGATCGGCACCGTGGGCCGCCCGATCCCCGGTACCGAGATCCGGATTGCCGAGGACGGGGAGATCCTGGTGCGTGGGCCGCAGGTGATGAAGGGGTACTACAAGTTGCCGGACGCCACGGCCGAGGCGATCGACGCCGACGGCTGGTTCGCGACCGGTGACATCGGGGTGATCGACGCCGAGGGCTACCTCACGATCACCGACCGCAAAAAGGACATCATCGTGACGGCCGGCGGAAAGAACGTCGCGCCTCAGCCGATCGAGAACCGCCTCAAGACTCATCGGTACGTCGAACAGGTCGTCATGGTCGGCGAGCGGCGTCGCTACTGCACACTTCTCGTCGTGCCCGACTACGAAGCCCTCGGCGCCTGGGCCCAGGCCAACGGAGTCGCGGGTGGACCGGCCGAACTCGCGGCGAATGCGAGGGTGGTGGAACACGTCGAGAAGGAGTTGTTCTCGATGCTCGACGACTTCGCCTCGTTCGAGCGTCCGAAGAAGATCGCGCTCCTCGTGGAGGAGTTTTCGGTCGAGAACGGGATGCTTACTCCGACGCTCAAAGTCCGCCGCAAGGCGGTCAACGAGCAGCTCGACCACGTGATCGATGGCCTGTACGCGGAAGAAGCCGCGGACGCCACGGCGTACTGAGTCGGTGGCCACCATGGCACCCGATGTGGTGACCGTCCTGACGACGACCGCGCGCGCCGAACAGGCGGAAACTCTTGCTCGCTCGCTGCTCGATGCGAGGCTGATCGCCTGCGCCAACGTGTTGCCGGGGGCGACGTCCCTCTACCGATGGGATGGGCGCGTTCAGAAGGATGACGAGGTCGTCGTGATCATGAAGTCGACCCGCGAGCGGCTGGAACTCTTGAAGGAGCGTCTGTTGGAGGAGCACCCCTACGACGTGCCGGAAGTCATCGTGCTACCGGTGGTGGAAGGCTCGCGCCCCTACCTCGACTGGGTGAGACGGGAGGTCGGGCCGTGAGTGCCGCACGCCGGCGGAAGGGAAAGAAGAAGAAGCGCGGCAAGAAGTCGGAGCAGGATCCGGGACAGGTCGAGCTTCTACCGGAGCTGACCGAGGACGAGTCCCCGGACGACGAGTCCTCAGAGCCGGGGGCGTCGACGGAGTCGACGACGGCCGATTCGGACGACGAGGAACCCAAGGCCTATCGGGTCGTCGGACCGCTCCGTCCGAAGGACGACGATGCGGAGTCGGCAGAGGAGAAGCCAGCCCGGAAGAGTCCCGCACGGGAGCCCACCGCGAAGTCGTCGCCGGGGCCCGCTACCGCCGAGCGGCAAGGGCCGGCCGAGCCGAAGGGGCCGTCCGAGTCGAAAAGGGCGGCCGAGTCGTCGCCCAAGCCCTCCGAGCCCGGGTCCCCCCGTCCCGCCGGGAATCAACTCGCGCGGGCGCGTGACCTCGTCGGCTCGGGGCGCATCCGGGAGGCGATCGCGCTCTACGAGTCGATTCTGGCGGAGACGCCCGATCACTTCAAAGCCCACAACAATCTCGGCGTCCTCCTGGACGAGCTGGGTCAGCACGACCTGGCGGTCCGGCACTTCGAGCAGGCCGTCGCGGTCGAGCCGGAAAACGTCGAGGTCCTGACCAACTACGGCACGGCGCTCACCTCGCTCGGTCGCTACGACGACGCCCAGGAGTACCTGAGGCGCGCACTCCGCCTGGCGCCGGAGGATGGTTCGGTCCGCCTGGCCGGCGCGATCCTGTCCTTTCGAAGAGGACTGTACGTCCAGGCCGAGGGGGAGCTGCGGTGGGTCACGGAACGGACCCCCGACGACGGGCTGGCCGTGTACTACCGCGGGGAAGCGCTGAACCGGATCGGTCGTTTCGACGAGGCCGAGGTGGAGATGCTGCGCGCGGCGGAGCTGATGCCGGCCGACCCGCGCCCGAGCTACACGCTGGGACACCTCTACGTCCGGCAGGGCCGACAGGAGCTCGCTTCCGAGATGTATCGCAAGGCGCGCGATCTCCAGGCCGCCCGGGAGCCCGGGTCGTGATAAGGGTCGAGCGCGGTTCGCTGGCCGAGTCGACGTGTGAGGCGGTGGTGCGACCGGTCCGATCGGACCTCGACCCGGTCAGTGCCCTGTCCCGGGATCTGGGTGCCCTTGCCGGGCCCCGTGTGGAGGAGCGGCTCCGCAGGATGGAGACCCTTCCCCTCGGGAGTGCGGTCGTCACCCCAGCGGGTGATCTCCCGTGCAGCTTCCTCATCCACATCGTGGTCATGTCTGCGGAGGAAGGCACGACGAGCCCCGTGATCCAGCGTGCGGTGAAGAACGCGCTCGGGCGGGCCGCCGACTTCGGTATCGAGAGCCTGGCCATGCCGCCGCTCGGACTCGGGGTCGGCACGACCGAACCCGAGGTCGCGGCGAGGGCGCTGGTCGAGCTTCTGGCCGACCACGGGCGCGACGGGCTGCCTCCCGACGAAGTGAGAATCGTCGTCCCGAGCGACTTCGAAGCGGACCTCTTCCGCGCGGCCATCGAAGGAGTCCTCCCGGCCGGCGGCTGAAAAGCCTTGATGCCCGGTGGTGAACTGCGACACGGTGTAAAGCAGGAAACCATACTTCGCGCAGTCGCGTCTCGGGGGGAGGAGCTGGATGCGCAGACGGATCATCGGGACGGCCATCGTCCTGGTGTGGATTGCGATGGTCGGGTGGAAGGCGCGTGACGAGTACTTCCAGCCGGAACTGACGCGCCTGGCCGAAGCGGCGCTCGGTCTGGCGCCGGGCATCAATTTCTACACGCTGACGATGGGCGACCGGACGGTGGGTCAGGCGACCTCCCGTCTCGACACGTTGCCGGACGGCTTCGAACTCGAGGACCTCATGAACCTCGAGTTGCCGGCCCTCGGTCAGACGGGCGTCGCCGTGGCGCGCACCCGGGTGAAGCTCTCGCCGTCGTTGGTCATGGAGGATTTCTCCTTCACCCTCGACTCGGAGGTGGGTCGATTCGAGGCCAGCGGCGAGCTGTTGCCCGACACGACGCTCCAGGTCCGCATCCTGTCGGCCGGCAGTGAGCAGAATCTGAGCTTCCGTCTGCCCCAACCGCCGATCATGTCGAACGTGGTGCCGATCAGGGTGGCCATGGGCGAAGGGCTCGAAGTCGGGGAAACCGTGCGTCTCCCTGTCTTCGACCCCACCAGCCTGAGCACCCGGACGGTCGAGGTGCACATCCTCGAGTACGACACCCTCTTCGTCACCGACTCCGCGGCCATCGACGGCTTCGGACGGTGGGCTCCGGCCCGCCAGGACACCGTGCCCGCGTGGAAGATCGCCGAGGAGTTCGGCGGTATCCGTGTCGAGAGCTGGGTCGACGAGGACGGGCGTATCCTCCAGGCATCGAGCGCCATGGGCTTCTCGATGCAGAAGACCGAGTACGAGTTGGCGCGTCAGGCGCAGGAGGAAGCGCGGTTGGCATCGGGCTCCCCGATCGACTCCGACGTCATCCTCTCCACGGCGGTCCAGAGCAACGTCGACTTCGACGACGTGACCGAGTACGAGGAGCTTCGCTTCCGGCTGAGTGGTGTCGACCTCGAGGGTTTCCAGCTCGACGGAGGGCGGCAGACGCTTCGAGGGGACACGCTGATCGTTCGCCGGGAGAATTGGGACGCGGTCCGGCCGAACTACGAGCTCCCGTACGCCTTCATGGATCTACGCGAGGCTCTCGAACCCGAGCCGCTCATCCAGAGTGACGACGAGCGCATCGTCCGACGTGCGCGGGAGATCACCGCCCGCCGCTCACAGTGGCGTCAGGACCCCAAGCAGGTCGCGCGTCAGCTGACGACCTCGGTGTACACGATGCTGGAGAAGAGCATCACCTTCTCCGTCCCGAACGCCGTTCAGGTCCTCGAGACGCTGCAGGGTGACTGCAACGAGCACACGGTGCTCTACGTAGCTCTGGCTCGAGCCCTCGGCCTCCCCTCGAGGACCGCCGTCGGGCTCGTCTACGTGAACGATGCCTTCTTCTACCACGCGTGGCCGGAGGTCTGGCTCGGAGAGTGGGTCGCGGTCGACCCGACCTTCGGGCAGTACCCGGCCGACGCGTCCCACATCCGCTTCGTGATCGGCGGGTTGGCCCAGCAGGTCGAGATCGTCCGGTTGATCGGCAACCTCGACATCGAAGTCCTGAACACGGCGACCGCCGACGAGGAGCAGTAGTGCGAACCGATACGATGGACGAACAGACCGACGGCGCGGGGCCCGACGCCACCACGACGGAGACCCCTCCTGCGGGGGGGGCTGTCACGGATACCCCGCCCACCGGGAGTGCTCCCGCCGAGGATCCGGTGCTCGCGCCGCCCGTGGTCGACGAGGGCGACACCACCCCGATGCTGCAGCTCGAAGACGTGAAGAAGAGCTACGGTGGCTTCCACGCCGTGAAGGGGCTGAGCCTCTCGGTGAAGAGGGGTGAGATCTTCGGCTTCCTCGGACCGAACGGGGCCGGGAAGACGACGACGATTCGTATGGTGGCGGGTGTCCTGCGGCCCTCGTCCGGCCGCGTCGTGGTCGGCGGGGACGATCTCCTGGCCTCTCCCGAGAAGGCGAAGTCGCGCGTCGGCTACATCCCCGACCGGCCGTACCTCTACGACAAGCTCTCCGGCGGTGAGTTCCTGCGCTTCGTGGCGGGGCTGTGGGGCCGCGAGGGGGATGCGGTCGAGCAGCGCGCGGATCGGCTCCTCGAACTCTTCCACCTCACCCCGTGGAAGGACGAGCTGATCGAGAGCTACTCGCACGGGATGCGGCAGAAGATCCTCATCAGCTCCGCGCTCATTCACCAGCCCGAGCTGATCGTCGTCGACGAGCCGATGGTCGGCCTCGACCCGCGGTCGGCCCGGTTGCTGAAGGACCTCTTCCGGACCTTCGCCGGACACGGGGGCACCGTCTTTCTCTCGACCCATACGCTCGAGGTGGCCGAGGCCCTGTGCGACCGGATCGCGATCATCAACCAGGGTCAGATCATCGCCTTCGGTACGATGGAGGAGCTGCGGGCACAGTCCGAGTCGGGCGGCGCCGACCTCGAGGACATCTTCCTCAAGGTCACGGGCGGGGAGGCGATGTCCGACATCGTCGAGTCGCTCCGGGAGGCGATCGAGCGGTGAGTCAGGCCGCCGTCCGTCCCCGCGCGGGACTCTTCTGGCTCCTGCGCCCGAAGATCCGTACGAAGCTGAACCGGGCCCGGACCGACGAGGGACGCCTCTTCAAAGGATTCCTCCTCGGCTTCGTGGGCCTCTTCTTCTGGGCGCTGATCTTCGGCGTGATCTTCCGGATGCTCCTCTACTTCCGGGGGACACAGGGGATCGGGGACCTGCTGGCGGCCAAGTTGCTCGGGCTCGCCTTTCTGACCTTCCTCATGATCCTCGTTCTCTCGAACGTGATCACGGCCCTCTCGACCTTCTTCCTCTCGGAAGACCTCGAGTTCGTGGTGGCCGCTCCCGTCGAGGCGGAGACAGTGTACGCGGCCAGACTGATCGAGACGATCGTCGACTCGTCGTGGATGGTGGCCCTCCTGGCCATCCCGCTCCTCCTGGCGTACGGCGCCGTGTACGCGGCCAGTCCCCTGTACTACCTGCTGGCGCTGGCCACGGTCGTCCCCTTCCTGATCATCCCGGCGGTCCTGGGCAGCGCGGGCACGCTCCTTCTCGTGAACGTCTTTCCGGCACGCCGGACGCGGGACCTCCTGGCGCTCATCGGACTGTTCGCCGCCGCGGGTGTCGTCACCCTCTTCCGCTTCCTGAGGCCCGAGCGGCTCATGAGCCCGGAGGAGTTCAGCAGCCTGGTCGACTTCGTCGCCGTGTTGCGCACACCGACGTCTGCGTGGCTGCCCTCGGAGTGGGCGGCCGACGCGCTCATGTCCTTCCTCTCCGGCCGCTTCGAGTGGTTCCCCTTCGTCTTCCTCTGGTCCACCGCGCTGATGACGCTGGTCGTCGGTGGGTGGCTCCACCGTCGGTACTTCGACGCCGGGTTCACACGGGCGCAGGAGGGGGCGGAGCGAAAGGAAGGCCGCGCTCGGTCGCGGATCCTCGACCGGGTCTTCGCCCGAAGTGAGCCGGCCAGCCGAGTGATGCTCGGCAAGGAGATCCGGGTCTTCTTCAGGGACACGACCCAGTGGTCCCAGCTCGTGCTCCTCGGTGTCCTGGTGGCCGTCTACGTCTACAACATCACCGTGCTGCCGCTCTACACGGGTGAGCAGGTCTCCTTCCTGCTGATCAACGCCGTCTCCTTCCTCAACCTCGGCCTGGCCGGCTTCGTCGTGGCCGCGATCGCGGCACGTTTCGTCTTCCCGGCGATGTCGATCGAGGGTCGGATGATGTGGCTGATGCGGTCGTCACCCGTGGACGTGCGCAAGCTCTTCTGGACGAAGTACAAGGTGGGCACGGTTCCGCTCCTGCTCGTGGCGGTCCCGTTGATCGTCGGGACGAACATCGTCCTCGAAGCCACACCGTTCATCCTGATCCTCACGTCGATCACGATGGTGGGGATCACCTTCGCCCTGACGTCGCTGGCGCTGGGCTTCGGGGCCCTCTATCCGAACTACGATACCGAGAACGTGGCGGAGATTCCGACGTCCTTCGGGGGGCTTCTCTTCATGATGGCGGCCGTGTCGTATCTGGCCGGTGTGGTGATTCTCGAAGCGTGGCCGGTCTACCTGTATCTGAACGGCCGCTTCCAGGGAGGCGAGGCCGTGGTGAGCGTCGTCCCGCTCTTGATGGGGGTCAGCGGAGCGGCGATCCTGACTGCACTCGCGACCTGGTTGCCTTTGCGCGCCGGGATTCGGCGAGTGCAATCGCTCGACTTCTGACGACGGGACGGTGCAGAGGGTGGCTCCATGTTGAACGCGATCAAGAAGTTCTTCTCCACGTCGATGACGCCGGACGAACAGGAGCCGTCCGCAGAGAGCGCCAAGGACATCCGGCTCGCCGCGTGCGCCCTCCTCCTCGAGTTGGCCAACGCCGACGACGAGTTCACGGAGGACGAACGGCAGCACCTCGAGTCGGCCGTGCGCCGTCAGTTCGGCCTCGACTCGACGGAGGCGGAGAAGCTGCTCGACCTGGCTCAGAAGGAGCGTGAACAGGCCGTCGACCTCTGGCAGTTCACGAACCTGATCGCAGAGCACTACACGACCGGGCAGAAGATGGTGTTGGCCGAGATCATGTGGGGACTCGTCTACTCCGACGGGGAGTTGGCCAACAAGGAGGACTACCTCATGCGGAAGATCTGCAACCTCCTCCGTCTTGAACCCGGCTACCTGGCCGAAGCCCGCAAGCGGTACACGAACGGCGGCTGACCGCGGGGACGTCCCGGCTTCGCGACCGAGCCTCCGAAAGGGGTGACACCACCCCGAACAGCGGGCATATTTCAGCGAGACCCAGCAACTTCAAGACGATTCGGAAGACGATGCGCGAACTGGTCCCGGGCGGATACCTCTTCACCCACATGATCTTCTGGACGGTGGTCGGTATGGTCGCCGTCGGAACGCAGGCTGTCGCGGTCATCCTCACGATCGGCCTCGGCCTGCTCGTCGTGGAGTCGCTCACCCAGCAGTGATGGGCATCGAGGCTGTGCGCGGTTTCACGAGGCGCCCTCCGTTCGGGGGCGCCTTTGTCGTTCCCGCTCATCACCTCGGAGGCGGCGTATGACCGGTTTTCTCGTCCTGACCGGGCTCGTCGGCCTCGGCATCGGAATCTGGCTCGGCATGCCCGGCCGCTACACCCAGACGGCGGACGACCTCGAGCGCGCCATGGACGAGCCGGCGCGTCAGAAGCGGCTCAAGAAGCGGAACGTGAATCCGCTCGCCTGGCTCCAGCGCAACGCGAGCGCCAAGGGAAACCCCTCGCGCAATCGGCGCGGCGCCCGCGGCCGGCGGTCGGGCTTCTCACTCGAGGCCCCGGACGACCGGGCGGACTGAGTCGGGCTCAGCCCAGCAGACGGTCCACGCCGACGAGGCCGAGGCCGATCAGGGCTCCGAGCAGGTATCCGAGCTGGACGATCAGGCGGAGCTCCCGGTCGGTCACCTTTCGGACGATCTCCTCCATCCGTGCGGTCGGGAAGTGAAGCACCTTCTCCTCCACACGGCGGGCCACGTCGATCCGCTCCACGACCGCCGGGACCTGGGTCTGTAGCCAGTCCCAGATCGGGTCGCCGAGGGCCGCTTCCAGCCGAGCCGGGCCGTCTTCGGGGAACCATCGAGCCGGCGTCCCTATCCGGCGATCCATGGCGTTGGAGACGAGGCGGGCGGTGCCGGCCTCGATGGCGTCGCGCGCGATCTCCGTTCGTGCGAAGGTGACGAGCACCTCCGCGATCCGATCCATCGGGATCCTGTCGAGGACCTCGCCCCACGTCCGGTCGCCCGCCGAGTCCAGGGCGGTGTGGAGTCGTTCGACGAGGAAGGCCCGAGTGTTCGGTTCCCGCGCCATGTTCACGACGTACTCGGTGAGCGTGTCGCGCGCCTGAACGACGGTCTCGTCTTCGGGAGCGCCGAGCACTTCGCGCACCGGGCGGCGCAGGAAGTCGACGATGGCCTGGTTCACGCCGCGGGCCATTGCCTGCTGCACGGCGGGGTCCCGGAGGATCTCCGAAAGGCGCTCGGCACCTTCGGCCTCGATCGTGTCGAGGACCTTGTCGACGGTCGACTCGGTCATCACGACCCGGGCCACGACCCGCTGGTGGAACTTGAGGTCCCGGAGGAAGCGGTGGAGGAGGTCGTTGATCGTCGACTCGAACTTCCCGCGAGCCTCCGGATCCTCGAGGAGGCCGCCGAGACGCTGGGCGGCGAGCGGTAGGTACGAGGCGATCGCCTTTTCGACCGAGCCCACCAGTCCGAGTGGGAGCACCTGCTCGAAGGTTCGTCCGGGCTCGAGGAGCTTCGTGGCTCCCTTCTCGATCTGTTCGGCCACGACGTTCGTGAAGTCGTCGCTCTCCACGACACCCTTCAGCCAGTCGTCGACCGCTTCTTCCAGGACCGCGCCCCGGGCCGGCGTCAGTGCGTCTCCGATCGGCTGGTCGGCCACGGCGGCCACCAGGTCGGAGGCCCGTCGACCCATCGCCGCTTCGAAGGACTCCGATTGGATGTACATGTCGAGTTGCTCGAGGCCCTTGCCGACGGCCTCTCCGATGAGCGCGTCGACGTCGTCCCGCACCCCCGGCGGGATGAGTTCGGACAGTGAGCCTCGCTCCGTGTTCAGCACCTCGTCCACGAACACCGAAAGACGCTGATCGAAGGCGTCCCGGAATTCCTGGTTGGCGAACGTCGAGGTGAGGTCTTCGGGAGTGAGGAGGCGATTCCCCACCGTGCGTCCGATGGCCGCGGCCAGCCTCGGCTGGTTCTTCGGGATCGCACCGTGGAGGAAGCCCACGCGCCATCGCTTGAAGAGGGTGGGAGGCTCGTACGGGTGGAAGAGCATCCACACGGCGATCGTGTTCGTCAGCCCGCCGGCGAGGGCCCCGAACAGGACCTTCACGAGGTCCAGGAGGAGGGTTTCGCTCATGGCCGGTTCAGCGGCGCTGGTGGACCATGAAGCCGTAGACCGGGAAGTCCCCCTCGTCGGTCCGGAGGTTGCCACGCACCTCGTAGAGTGCGCGGACCGGGAGGAGAGGCCCCGGTCCCTCGCCGGCCACGATCTCCGCCGACTCGGCCTCCAGGGTTCCTTCCAGGCTCTGATCCTCGGTCGTCAGGTGCCACGCCACGGGTACGTCCCGCCGGGCGGGCGGGTACGCCTCGTTCCGTGCCCAGTCGACCTCGACGGTGGGCCATCGCCAGGTCGCTTCCTCTCCCCAGGCGCCCCATGCGCGGTAATCGGGCGCCGTTTCCCCACTGTGCTCGTCGCTGGCGGCCACGACGAAGTGTGCGGAGTCACCGGAGAGGAGGAAGGCCCAGTCGCCGCCCTGCGGCACGTCGATCGACGTGCGCGCCATGTCGAGAACCATGCCGTCGATCCGCTGGTCGGCCAGGTAGGCGGAGCCCGTCAGAACCTCGAAGCGCTCGCCCCGCGGCCCGGCCCA
>JAUIKL010000173.1 GCA_030430625.1 Gemmatimonadota bacterium | reverse complement strand
GACGCATCGACAGCACGGGCCAGGTCGAGGAGGGGTCGGAGACGGGTAGGTCGTTCACGGCCGACCTCGGAAGCGACGAGTTGAACGAACGGCTGGCCGATGGCTTCGAGCGGCTGGTGGAGGACCCTTCGGCCATCACCGACATCTACGTGGACCGGTTGGCGAGGGTGATGATCGTCCTCCTCCCGGTCTCCGCGGTCCTCCTGAAGCTCATGTGGTGGAGGCGATGGTTCGTGCACCACATGGTCTTCGCCATGTACCTGCACAGCTTCGCCTTCCTGCTCCTCTCCGTGACGACCCTGCCCTCCGTCCTCGGCCTCGGCGGACTGAGCGGGATCTTCGAGCCTCTCGTGCTCGTCATCCCGATCCACTTCTTCCTGGCGCTCCGCCGCTTCTACGGCCGAGGCTGGGCGTCGTACCCGAAGGGCCTCTTCGTGCTGGTCGCGTACACCGCACTCACGTCGGTGGCGGTCATGCTGCTTCTGCTGAGCTCCGTTCTCGCCCTGTAGGACTCGAGAAGGACGGCTCTACGAGCGCGTCTGCACCTCGACGCAGGTGATGGCGTCGAGGCGCACGTACGCGTCGTAGAACTCACGGCCCGCCAACGCTTTGATGATGACCGAGTGGTTCCCGGTCTCACCGATCGTACCGGTGACGGAGGTGCCCCCACGCAGATGAACGATGACGCGGCCCGTCCTCGGATCTGCTGCCAGGCGGTCGAGGAAGCCCTTCGGGTGATCGTGTGCGTGCAGATCCATTCGAGATGCCTCTCCTTGAGGTCCGGGTGTGGGTGCGGCTGCCCATATGAGGCCGCGGCCACGACCGGGACAAGTGCGCACTCGGCCGACCGACGACGGGTCCCGCCATGTGACTTCTGCATCCCGACCTCGGTCCATGGGCTTCGAAGCGGGCGGCGATCGGGTGTCCGCACCCGACCCGCGGTGGCCCCGAAGCTGTAGCCCGATGTAGACTTCCCGTCCCCCGAGCCAGGAGGAGCCGACCGATGCGGTGGAGACAGTCGAGACAGAGCGCCAACGTCGAGGACCGACGAGGACGCTCTCCGGCGCGGCGCGGCGCGACGATCGGCGGGGGTGGCATCCTGCTGGTGATCGTGTACGTCCTCCTCGGTGGAGACGCCGGAACGGCCCTCCAGCTTCTCGGCGGCAGCGGCGGCCCGGCCGCGACGTCGTCCCCTGCTCCCGCCCCGAGCGGTCAGCCCGTCTCCGACGAGGCCGGGCAATTCCTCAGTGCCGTCCTCGGGATGACCGAGGACGTCTGGTCCGAGATCTTCGCCCAGAACGGGTCCCGGTACCGCGCGCCGACGATGGTGCTCTTCTCGGACGCCGTCGAATCGGGCTGCGGTTTCAACTCGGCCGCCACCGGCCCTTTCTACTGCCCCCCGGACGAGGCGCTGTACCTCGACACCGGCTTCTTCGACGAGCTGGCACGGATGGGTGGGCCCGGAGATTTCGCGCAGGCCTATGTCATCGGCCACGAGGTCGGCCACCACATCCAGACGATCGTCGGCACCTCGAACTGGGTCCGCGGCCTTCAGGGCCGTGCGAGCCAGACCGAATCGAACCAGCTCCAGGTCCTCATGGAGCTGCAGGCCGATTGTTATGCCGGCGTGTGGGCCCATCACGCCAACCGGCGAGACCGCGTTCTCGAAGAAGGTGATGTCCAGGAAGGGCTCGGCGCGGCCGCGGCCATCGGGGACGACCGCCTCCAGCAGCGCGCCGGGCGCGCCGTCCGACCCGAGTCCTTCACCCACGGCACGTCCCAGCAGCGCCAGGATTGGCTGCGCACCGGTCTGAGGACCGGGGACGTCGACTCATGCGACACCTTCGGACAGGCAGGCTACGTCCGCACCCGCTGACCCCATCGACCCCCCGCGCCCACGAGCGGCGCTCATCCAACGGAGTATCCATGTCTCTCGCCAACGCCCTTCTCGACCAGCTCGGTGACTCCGGGCTCGCATCCCTGAGCCAGTCGCTCGGGTCCAACCCTGCGGCCACCAAGACCGCCGCAGCGGCAGCGGTCCCGCTCCTCCTCTCGGCCCTCGCGAAGAACGCCGCCACGAACGACGGTGCCGCCGCGCTCGACCGCGCCCTCGAGCGGGATCACGACGGATCGATCCTCGACTCCCTCGGCGCCGGCTTCTCCGACAAGATCGCGACGGACGGCAACGGGATCCTGAAGCACGTCCTGGGCGGCCGCCGGGACACCGCCGAGCGCGGCCTCGCCCAGGCCTCGGGGCTCGATCAGGCGCAGAGCGCCAAGATGCTCGCCACGCTGGCCCCGCTCGTCATGGGTGCCCTCGGCAAACAGAAGCGCTCTCAGGGTCTCGACGCCGGTGCCCTGGCGGGGATGCTCGCGGGTGAGCGCGGCCAGAGCCGCAACCAGCTCGGCGGCCTGGCGGCTCTGATCGATCAGGACGGCGACGGAAGCGTCGCGGACGACCTCCTCGGAGGGATCGGAAAGCTCTTCGGACGCTGACCGATCGGGGCCGAGTCGGAGTCCCGCCCTCCGCCTCGCCCCCACCCCCCGGGCTCGCGTCCCGGGTCGGCCCACATCGGAGCCGGCCCGGGACGATCCGTCAGTCCGCCTTGAGGGCCTCGGCGGGTTGGCGCCGGGTGGCTCGCACGGCCGGGACGATGGCCGCCACCAGCGCAAAGGCCACCATCCCCAGCCCGACCACGACGAAGGTCGTCGGGTCGGAGCGCTCGACCTGGAAGAGGAAGGCCTCCAGGACCGAGGACCCGAACATGGCCACCCCGGCCCCCACGACCATGCCGGCCGCCGCCAGCTTCACGCCATCGCCCACGACCGAGCGAGCCACCGAGCCCCCGGTGGCGCCGATCGCCCGGCGGATCGCGATCTCGCGACTCCGCTGACCGACCGAGAACGCGAGGATCCCGTAGATCCCGACGCACGCCACGACCGCGGCCAGCACGCTGAAGATCGTCATCAGGAAGGCGGCGAAGCGAGGCATCGCGGTCTCGGTGCGGAACGCCTCCGCCATCGGGGCCAGCTGCGCGACCGGGAGGTTCGGATCCAACTCGTTGACCGTCGACCGCATCATCGGGAGCACCGTGGAGAGCTCCGCGGTCGTCCGAACGGCAGCCTCGAGCCGCAGGGTCGCCCGCTGTCTCAGGGGAAAGAAGGCGTCGGGGCTGTTGGCATCCGCAAAGAGGGAGGTCGTCACGTCCCGGAAACGAACGTCCGCGATGACCCCGACGACCTCCGCCGGCAGCGTACCATCGGGCCGCAGGTACATCGTCTTGCCGACCGCACTCTCGTCCGGGTAGACGCGCCGCTCCATCGTCTCGGTGATCACGACCACGGGCAGCGCCCCCTCCACGTCGGTCTCGTCGAGGAAGCGGCCACGGAGAAGTTCGACTCCGATCGTCTCGAAGAAGCCGGGTGAGACGGCGTGGTAGTGGAAGCGGATCCGATCGTCGGGGCCGTCTCCTTCTCGGAAGATGTACGCTCCGGACGATCCGTTCCGGAACGGGAGGTCGCTGGACAGCGAGACGGACGACACCCCGGGCAGAAGGGCGAGTCGCCGCTCCAACTCGCGGTCGAACGCCCGCACCGCTTCGTCCGTGTCGTACCGGGTGCGCGGCAGCTGGAGGCTCATCGCCCCGACCCCCTCGTACTCCACTCCGGTGTCCACACCGAGCTGCGCCTGGAAGCTCCGGGTGAGCAGCCCCGCCCCGACCATGAGCGCCAGAGCCATCGAGACCTGCGCGACGACGAAGACGTGCTGGGGCCTGAACCGACCCGGCCCGCCGGCGGACACCTTCGACGACTGACGGAGTCGGGAAGCCAGGTCGACACGGGCGCTCGAGGCGGCCGGCACCAATCCGATCCCGAGTCCCACGACCCCCAGCGCCACGAGCGAGAAGACGAAGGCGGCCGGGCTGAGACGGGGCTCCACATAGCCGGGAAGGACACCGTCGGGAATCAGCGGCGTGAGCAGGGACAGGGACGACGAGGCGACGAACAGACCGAGCACCCCACCCATGACGGCCAGGGTCGCACTCTCCGTGAGCAGCTGCCCCGCAATCCGACGACCGCCCGCGCCGAGTGCCCGGCGCAACACGATCTCCTTCGTCCGTCCATGCGCCCTCACGAGGAGGAGGTTGGCGACGTTGGCAGCCGCAATCAGGAGGAGCAGCGCGCCCGCGCCGAGAAAGACCCAGAGGAGCTGCCCGGTGTCACCCAGATACCCGTCCCGGAAGCCCTGGAGTCGGGCCGACCGATCCTCGTGCGCCCGGGGGTATTCTGCCTCGAGCGCCGACCCGATGGCCTCCAGCTCCGCCTGCGCAGCTTCGACGTCGGTCCCCGCGCTCAACCGTCCGACGACGTTCAGGAAGCGACTCCCGCGCGAGTCCAGGATCTCGGGAGACATGCCGAGTGAGATCATCGGCTCGGGGACCCACAACTCCGCGTCGAGGGCGATGCCCCCGAAGGCTTCAGCGACGACGCCGACGACGGTGAGGGGGATGTCGTTGACGATCAGCTGCTGCCCCAGCGCCGATGGATCGCCCTCGAAGCGTCGCTCGAAGAGAGCCTCGGAGACGATCGCCACGGGCTGGGCGCCGCCGAGGGCATACTCGTCGGGCTGAAAGAGACGACCGACCAGGGGACGCACCCCGAGAAGGTCGAAGTAGTCTTCGGAGACGACCTCGACCATCGCTCGCTCGGCCGTACCGTCCCCCGTCAGCGCCGCTTCGAAGTTCGCCACGGCCGACATGCCGTCGATCGACCGTGCGCGCTCCCGCCAATCCCGGAACTCCGGGTACGACGCGCCCCGGAAGGCCGGCTCCCCGTCCTGGACGTGGACACCGTTCACGAAGACCAGGCGCTCGTGGTCTTCGAAGGGCAGCGCCTGGAGGAGCGCCGCGTCGACCACGCTGAAGATCGCCGTGTTGCCCCCCAGGGCGAGCCCGAGCGTGAGCACGGCCACCGCGGTGAAGCCCGGACTCCGCCGCAACGTCCGCACCGCGTATCCCAGGTCCTGCTTCAAGCCACTCATCATCACCGTCGTCCCCTCCCTGGTCCGGCGCGTGTGCGCCTGACGCCTCAGCTCGTCCTCGACCTGCTCCGGTTTCCCGAAGCGCTCCCGTGCCACCCGACGCGCCTCGTCCGGCGGCAATCCCTCCTCCTCGAGCTCCTGGGCCCGGAGGTCCAGATACAACTCGATCTCCTCACGGATATCCGCATCGGCGTCCGACCGGATCTGCCCCGGCCGAAAGCGACGCTCGAAAGGCCAGCGACTCACCGGTCGAGAATCGCGTGGACCGCGCCGGAGAACTCCGCCCAACGAGCGGACTCGACCCCGAGGTGTTCCGCTCCGACCCTGGTGACACGGTAGAACTTGGCCCGCCGCCCCGTGTCGGTCTTGCCCCACTCCGATTCGAGGAAACCTTTCCCCTCCAGCCGATGGAGGGCCGGGTACAACGCGCCCTCCTCGACGGAGAGCACGCCCTCCGAGCCTTCGCGGATCCGGCGCCCTATGGCATAGCCGTGCAGAGGCTCGACGCTGAGCGTCCGCAGGATCAGCAGATCCAGCGTGCCGGTGAAGAGATCGCTACCACTCATGGAAACCCCGCACGGAGTCGAATCGGCGGTGCGGACGACCCTGGAGCCACCACACCTTGTTGATCTAGGTATAAGCCGACGATACCTGAGTGGTCAAGGTATCGGCACATCGAACGCGACACCGCCGCAACCAATCGGTCCCCTAGAGCGTCTACACGAATGGCACATGTAGACGTTCGAGGGGTGCGGCGGTCGATCGCCCCCTCGACCACGGGGACGGGACGATGACCGGATCGCGCAGAGATCTGCTCCAGGGGACACTCGATCTCCTCATCCTGAAGACACTTCGGATCGGTGAGCCGATGCACGGATGGGGGGTGGCCCAGCGCATCCAACAGCTGTCGGAGGGCGTCCTACAGTTGAACCAGGGATCGCTCTACCCCGCCCTCCACAGGCTCGAGGCGCGCGGTTGGATCCGAGCCGAG
>JAUIKL010000017.1 GCA_030430625.1 Gemmatimonadota bacterium | reverse complement strand
TCGGCCGGCGCGACGCCGATACGGAGCCGCTCGGTCGGCACACGCTCGCCGGTCGCCGTCGAAAGATACGTGGCGGGGATCTCGTACCGATCCCGAAGGAGTCGCTCGCGCTTGGCGGCGTCGGCCGAGATCTCCTCGGCAAGGTACCGGAACCAGTAGCCCGTCCGGGCTCTTGATCCCTCTCGGCCTCCTGGAACTTCTCGGCGTCCGTCCCCGGCCCGTCGAGCCACTGATGAATCGCGCTCCGGATCTCGACCATGTCCGAGCTGTTCAGCCGCTGGATGTACGACATCGCACTGGAGATCCGGAAGTGCTGGATGGCGTAGGCGAGCGAGGCCAGCGTCAGGCCGAAGCCGAGCGACCACCCGATGACCGGAAGCAGAGAGTCCATGGCGGTCGAAGCTACGCCACGAGCGGAGTGGCGGCGATCCAAACGCGCGAAGCCCGACTACGCTCGCTCGATCCGGTACTCCGTGATCGAGTAGCCGCTGTCGAAGCCGACCCGGGACTCCAGCGTCAGTGCCACGTCGGTGACCTCACGGCGGAGGAGTGGAATGCCCGTCCCGAGCACCAGGGGCACCGACTTCACGATGAGCCGATCCACGAGCCCCGCCCCGAGGAGGTCGGACGCGACCTCGCTGCCGCCACAGATCCAGATGTCCTTGCCCGGCTCGGCCTTGAGCGCCGAAACGCGCTCCGCCAGGCCGCCCCCGATCACCTCGACGGCGGGATCCGGGCGCTCACTCATCGTGCGCGAGCACACGAACTGATCCAACGTCGGATAGGGGCTGGTCAGCCCCTGCTTCGATCCGACCTCGTACGTGTGGCGGCCCATGAGCACAGCGTCGAAGCGCACGTTCTGACTGCGATCCGCGCCGGGCCTCATGGGTGCCGGGAGCGTTTCGGGAAAGCGCAGCCGCAGCGCCTCGATGAACTCCTCGTCCCACGGGAAGTCGGCGAAGGATCCGTCCGTCCGGGCAATGAAGCCGTCGAGGGTCACGGCGATGTAATAGACGAGATCGCGCACGATGAAGCTTCTCCCGATTCGGGGGCTACGAGCCGGAGATCAAACGAGGACCGGGGTCGACCGGACGGCCGACGCGGAAGGTGCGAAGCACGCCTCGACTCGAAGTGAAGTGGAGCCAGCCAGGATCGAACTGGCGACCTCCTGGTTGCAAACCAGGCGCTCTCCCAACTGAGCTATGGCCCCGGGACGGAGAAGATAGTCCACCCCGGGGCAGGCTGGTAGCGGGACAGGCACCCGAATAGGTTGGCTTCCTGCGCGCTCCACACACCCACGGCAGGTAGATGAGCATCAGTTCCGGGACCTCGCTTCGCCGCCAGATCATGCTTCTGGTCGCGGCGCTGGCCGTACCCCTCCTGGCCCTCCAGGGCTGGTGGAGCTACAGGGACTTCCGGGGCGCGCGCGAAGCGGCCGAAGAAGACGCCCTGGCGTTCGCGGACGCGACCGCCCTCGGCGTGACCCAGTTCTTTCGAACCGCCGAGGCGATGATGCACGCCTCGGCCGATATGGCTGCGCTCGATCCGGAGGATCCAGACGGATGTCTGAGGCAGATGTGGCAGGCGGTGGCCCATCACCCCTTCCTCCGGGACGCGATCGCGGTCACGGGCGACGGAGCGGTCCTCTGTTCTGCCACCGGCAACCTGGACCGAGGCCCGCGACCGACGGAGTGGACCTGGTGGGACGAGCTGGTCATCACCCGTCAGTTCACCTTCGGCAACCCGGTTCGCGCTCCCGTGACCAACGAGTGGATCCTTCCCCTCGCGGCGCCGGCCCTGGACGAAGAGGGCCGTATCGAGGGCGCGGTGGTCGGAACGGTCGCGCTTGTCGAGCTCAGCGAGTTGTTCGGAGGTGTCACGATCCCCGAGGATCATCTGGCGACGGTCGCCACCGCCGAGCGCGTCGTGGTCGCGAGGTCCCAGGAGGCCGAAACGCGAGTAGGAACGACTCTCCCCGAACTCTCCGAGTGGGACGAGTTGGTCGCACCGGGTCGCTGGGTCGCGGCGGGCCCGGACTTCAATGGCATTCCGCGAACGTGGGGACAGGTCGAGATCGACCCGGGTTGGGTGATCTACGTCGGCGTACCCGACGCGAACGTCTACGGGCCGGCGAAGGCCGAGTCGCTACGCAACGTGGCGGCGACCCTCCTCGTCCTCCTCATCGGCGTCGCGCTCGCGGGCGGATCGTACGCCCGCATTGCCCGAACCCTCGAGGAGCTGGCGGAACGCACCAAGACACTGGCCAGTGGTGAGACGGTGCAGTTGCCGTTCAACACCCCGGACGAGGTGCGAGCCGTCGTCACCGAGTTCAACCGGGCGCTGGAGGATCGGCACCGAGCCGAGGCTTCGGAACGACGGACGCGTGAGCGCCTGCAGTCGCTCTTCGACAACGCCGTTGTCGGCCTGTACCTCTCCACTCCGGACGGGCGCTTCCTACAGGTCAACCGGGCGCTGGTCGACATGCTGGGCTTCGAATCGGCCGAGGCCCTGGTCAAGGTCGGACCGTCGTCCCTCTACCACCGGCCGGAACTCCGAGAAACGATGGTCGCGCGGGCCCTGGAGGCGGGGGCCGTTCCGGTCGGCGAGGTCGAGTGGGTGCGCGCGGACGGGACGCTGATCGCGGTCCGACTGAGTGGCTCCCTGATGACGGGTCCGGACGGCACGCCGATCATGGAAATGATCGCCCAGGACATCACCGCGGAGCGTCGCACCCAGGAGCAGCTCCGCCACACACAGAAGATGGATGCGATCGGCCAGCTCGCGGGGGGCATCGCGCACGACTTCAACAACCTCCTGACGGTCATCGGGGGCAACGTCGAGTTGCTCGAAGACGAGCTGTCCGAGACCGACCGCCTGAGAGAGGACCTACATCAGATCTCGAAAGCGACCGCCCGCGCCACGTCGCTCACGGGTCGACTCCTCTCCTTCAGCCGTCGGGAGCGAGACCCCGGCCAGGTCGTCGACGTGACGGCCGTGATCCCCGAACTCGAGAAGCTCCTGGTCCCCCTCCTCGGGGAATCGATCTCCCTACGGACGGAGATCCAACCGGGCCCGCTCACCATCTCCGTCGACGTGGGCGATCTGGAGCAGGCGCTCGTGAACCTCGTGCTCAACGCACGAGATGCGATGCCGAGCGGCGGCACCCTCACGATATCGGCCGAGCGCTACACCTTCGTCGACTCCGAGACGAAAGAGGAGGAGGACGGCGTTCGCATCGGGGTCACGGACACCGGTGTCGGGATCGACCCCCAGGTGCGGGACCGGATCTTCGAGCCCTTCTTCACGACCAAACCCATGGGACACGGAACCGGGCTCGGGCTTTCGACCGTCTATGGCGTCGTGCAACGAAGTGGGGGTCGACTTCTCACCGAGAGCGAGGTGGGCAAGGGTACTCAGATGTGTCTCTGGTTCCCCCTGGCCGACGAGGGGAGTCTCTCGGTGGACGATCCCGAGCACGATCCCGGCCCGGTCGGCACCGAACGCATCCTCGTGGTCGAAGACGACGATCTGGTTCGCCGCTTCGTCTCGAGGGCGCTGGACCAGGCCGGCTATCGCACCGTGCCCGCCTCGAGCGGCCTCGAGGCCGCCGACCGACTTCGGGTATCCGACGAACCGTTCGACCTCGTGCTCACCGACGTCGTCATGTCCGGCCTCTCGGGCCCCGAGCTGGCCGCGCGACTTCCTCTCCTGGCACCGGGCACTCCTGTCCTGTTCATGTCCGGTTACCTCGATGGATCGGTCCTCTCCTCGGCACTCCGAGACTACCCGGAGAGTCTGATCCGGAAGCCGTTCACCTCCGCGCAACTTCGGCGGCGCGTAAGGGAATCGATCGACCGCGCACGGGCGACGTCGATCCCGCACTGAGGGGACTGGATCTCCGGGGTCGATCTTCGGTAGGGTTGTACCGTACTACAACGTACGCGCCTGCCCTTCGGGGCTTCCCGCTGATCGATCATTCAGGAGCTGGCTAGAATGCAACTCTGTTACAGGGCGATGACTTCGGCCCTTTTGACGGCCGCCCTCGTGAGCCCCGCTGCGGCTCAGGACCCCCTCACCTGGGAGAACAGCACCGAGTTCTCCTTCGTCACCACGTCGGGCAACGCCTCGTCCACCACGCTCGGACTCAAGTCCGGTCTCACCGGGACGGGAGACGTCAGCGTCTTCAAGCTCCAGGTCGGTGGCATCCGCGCCTCCTCGGATTTCCGTACACGGACGGCTGTCGGGACGGCATCGTCGTTCACGGTGAACGAAGAGACGCGCACCGAAAAGTCGGCCGAGAACTACTTTGCCCGTTCCCGTTTCGATCGGAACCTCGGAGACAACGATTTCTTCGTCTTCGGTGGCGCCGGTTGGGAGAGGAACACCTTCGCCGGCTACAACCACCGCGTCTCGTTCGTGGCGGGTGTGGGTGACACGTGGGTCGACGACGGTCGGACGCTCTTCAAGACCGACATCGGTGGCACCTACACGATTCAGAAGGACGTCGATCCGACCCCTGGCGAAAGCGACGGCTTCGGCGGTATTCGGGCCACGTTGGAGCTGACCCGGGAACTCACCGAAACGACCGCGTTCGAGAGCGGGATCGTCATCGACGAGAACCTCCAGAACACAGACGACCTTCGCTTCGACTGGATCTCCTCGCTGTCCGTTGCGCTGGCGGAGGGACTCGCCTTCAAGACCTCGCTCCAGCTGCTCTTCGACAACGACCCGGCCCTGATCGGGGTTCCGCTCTTCGATACCGGTGGCACGCCAGCCGGCTCGAACGTCCTCGTTCCGAGCAACGAGTTCGATTCGTTCCTCACCGTCTCTCTCGTCATCAAGCTGTAGACGAGACACCCGAGAGAGTCGACGAAGGGGGTGGGGCCGGACGGCCTCGCCCCCTTCGTCTTGTGCCGGGACCTTTCGCTTTGCCGAGACCCCGGGAGCCCTCGCTTCAGCGCCGCGGAGTCCCGTACCTTCCTCCCCGGCCCTTCGCCACGCCCCACGAACGACACAGGAGACGCTCGATGCTCGAATGGATACGGGGCGCCCGAATCGACTACCGGACGGGCGTGGCCATCATCGTGATCGCGATCGCGATCTGGGCGCTCGTCGTCTGGGGGAACCTACGGGACTTCGTGCCGGACGAGCTTACCCAGCCGACGGAAGTACAGAGCTGAGGTCTCGACCGACCCACTCCTGTACGATGCCCTCGACGACCTCGCTCAACTGATCGAGGTTCCCCGGCTTCCGATAGAATGCGACAGCACCGAGGCCGCGAGCGCGGTTCTCGTGGTCGGCGTGTTCGGACGAGGTCAGGACGACGATCGGGATTCTCTGGGCGGGCCTCCGCTCCAGCATCCACTGGAGCACTTCGAAGCCGTCGACCTCCGGCATCAGCAAGTCCAGGATGACGAGATCCGGAACCGGATGCGACCGTCGGTCCGCGAACGGAGGTGTTCCCGCGAGGTACGCGATCCCCTCTCGTCCATCGCCGGCTACACGTACGTCCAACCCGGGCATCGCACGTCGAGCGGCGACGCGAACGAGCAGCGCGTGGTCCCGCGCGTCCTCTACGACCAGCAGTGTTGGATCACCCATGGGCGGGAATATGGGCGCTATCCTCCTCGGTTACACGACTTTTCTTACGATCGCACTGGGGAGGCGCTGCAAAGATGACGCCAACGTGCGTCGAACACCACCGTGATTCGCGTGCGCAACGGAGGTGCGTTGACCTACCTTGGCGGATGTCGCCCGAGTCCATGCACCGGAGGTCGTCGTGGGAAGCAAGTCCGACAAGTCGGTCAAAGCTCTCGAGAGTGAGCTGAAGAAGATCCGCAAAGCCGTCGAGAAGCTCGAGTCGAAACTGGAGAAGGCGAAGGCCAGGACGGCGGAGGCCAAGGCCGCTGCCAAGGACGCCAAGTCGGAGGCGAGAGCCGCCAAGTCGGATGCCCGCGCCGCCAGCCGGGAGGCGAAGGCCGCACAGGTGAAGCTGGCCGCGGCCATCAAGGCTCAGGAGATCGGGAAGGAGGCCTCGAAGCGCGCGAAAAAGGTGGCCAAGAAGGCGCGGACCGGTGCCAAGGCCGTCGCCGCCGGGGCCGCCGCCGCCAAGGACGAGTTCGAGAAGGGTCGGACCGCCGCCAAGAAGACGGCGACCAAGGCGAAGAAGAAGACGGCCGCCAAGAAGAAGAAGGCCGCTCCCAAGAAGAAAGCTGCGGCCAAGAAGAAAGCCGCTCCGAAGAAGAAAGCTGCGGCCAAGAAGAAAGCCGCTCCGAAGAAGAAGGCTGCGGCCAAGAAGAAGTCGGCGTCCAGGAAGAAGGCCGCGTCCAAGAAGTAACCAGAGAAGTGTGGCACTCGACCCGGCCCGAGGGTGGCCGGGTCGAGTACCGCTGGGACCTGAAGTCAGCCGTGACCGAGAACTCGGTCGACGCGCTCGTAGCTGGCCTCCATTCCCTCCTCCATCCCGGTCGCGAGCATCGCCTCCCGGGATTCGGCGTCGGGCATCGTCATGCGCGCCGTCAGCAACGTCCCCTCCCCATCGGCTTCGAAGTACGTCTCCACGCGACAGTCCGGGGTCGGCCCAGGTAGCTCCGGGAGGTGATAGCGCTCGATGTGGACGATCTTCGTCGGCGGCACCAGCTCGATGAACTCGCCGGTCGCGATGAAGCTTCCCTCACCGCCGTCGGTCCACTCGTACCGGAAGGTACCGCCGGGACGGGCGTCGTGCTCGCACTTCGGCATCGTCCACCCCTCGGGGCCGAGCATCCATTGCTGGAGCAACTCGGGCTCGAGGTGGGCCCGGTACACCTTTTCCGGTGGTGCTGCGAAGCGGCGGGTGACGACGACGTGACGGTCGCCATCGAGTTTCAGGGTCAGCGGGGTCATCGGGGGGCGTCATCCATACGTGAGAGAAGTGCGTCGAGGCGATCGTAGTTCGCGTCCATCGTTCGGCGGAGCATGTCGAGCCACTCCTCGACATCCCCGAGCCCGTCGGCGCGGAGCCGGCATGGGCGCGTCGAACCGTCGACTCTCCGAGAGACCAGCCCGGCCTCCTCGAGCACTTTGAGGTGCCGGGAGATCGCGGGCTGGGAGATCGCGAAAGGACGGGCCAACTCCTTCACGGTGGCCTCACCCTGCGAAAGCCGCTCGACGATGGCCCTCCTCGTCGGATCGGAGAGCGCCGAAAACACATTCGTGATGGACATAGCCAGATTGTTATATAACGAGTGCGTTATGTCAATGACGTGCCGAGTGTCGGGATCGAGTTGCGGTGGGGCGGGTCCGGACTTCGGCCGTGTTCTACGCCGCCCAGAGGTCGGACAGGACCCGGATGAAGTTCCCGCCGAGTACCAGACGGATGTTGTCGTCGGACCACCCGCGTCGGATCAGGGCGTCCGTGAGGTCGAAGACGCGCTTGGGGTGATTCAGTCCGTCGATATGCACGTGGCCCGCCTCGGTGAAGTAGGCCCTGTATCGCTCGAAGTTGGCCTGCCCGACCGGCCCGAGCTGGCGGTCCGGCGGCACACGCGGCGAGCCGTACCCGTCGACATCGAGGTCCGAGCCGATCCCGACGTGTTCGACCCCGACGAGGTTGGCGACGTAGTCGAAGTGATCGACGACGTCGTCGACGCCCACCGGCGGCCCTTCCTTGATCATGAAACGGATGAAGGGAATGCCCATGACGCCGCCCCCGGCGGCGAGGGCCCGGATGGCCTCGTCGGTCTTGCAGCGGAGGAAGCCGGGGAGCAGACCGCGGCACGAAGCGTGGGTGAAGATCACGGGGCGCGTCGCCGCCTCGAGCCCCTCCATCGTCGTTCGGTCTCCGCAGTGGGACAGGTCGACGGCCATCCCGACCTCCTGCATCCGCTCGATGAGCCGCTCGCCCTCCACCGGGACGCCGCCGTCGTTGTTCTCCAGAAAACCGCTCCCGAAGCGGTTCTGGAAGTTGTACGTGATCTGGGAAACCTTCTGCCCGAGCCCCCAGAAGAGGTCGACGTCGTCCAGGCTCTCGAAGTGATCCGAGTTCTGGCAGGTGATCATGATCCCGAAGCGGTCCGACTCGGCCGCCGCCGCCAGGTCCCGGGGGTCGTCGATGCGGACGAACCACTCCGAGTGCGATGCGATGAAGCCGTTCCACTGGGCCATGAACTCGAGGGCACTGGTGCGGTCGGGAGCCCCCCGCCCCAGCGCCAGGACGTCGACCCCCGAGTCGCGGAACTTCGGCCAGTCCTCCTCGGTGAAGGAGGTGGGGTCACTCATCCACAGGTCGAAGAGTCGCGGCTCCTCCGTTCGAAGATCCGTGAACTGGAACTGGGACAGCATATCGACAACGGGTGATTCGCCGACGAGCCGGATCGCTCGAGCCGAGTACTCCTGGGCGCTCTGAGCCGAGAGGGTATAGCGACCCCTGAGGACGGCGGGTGCGGCCAGCGTGGCGGCACCCATGGCCTTGATGGCGGAGCGTCGGTCCATGGTGCGTCCGTTCCTCGGGTAGGGACCGAAGCTCGCGGCGGCAGCCGTGGCACCTTCGCGCTCCGATCGCGTATGTGGAGGCGCGCAATGTACGGACCTGGCCGATGGTTCGGCACGTCCCGATATTGGCGCATCGATCCATACGAATGCTTTTCAGGAGAGACGACCCGGATGCGCAAAGCAATCTGTGTCGCGTTTCTCGCGGCAGCGTTCGCGATGGGCGGCCCCGTAGACGCGGGTGCTCAGGACAGCGGCCTCCTGGCCGTGGGTGAGATGGCCCCCGACTTCGTGCTTCCGGGCGCGACTCGGTACGGGGTGCTCCAGGATCCCGTACGCCTGAGCGACTACCGCGGCGAGACCGTCGTCCTCGCGTTCTTCTTCCGCGTTCGAACGCGTGGCTGAACAGTCCAGATGAGAGCGTACCGTGATCAGTACGCAAGCCTGTTCAACGAAGGACACAACGTCGTAGTGGTGGGGGTCTCGAACGACTCGCCGGAAGAAGGCGCGAGTTGGCTGAAGGACGAGGACTTCCCCTTCCTGTTCGTGAGCGATGCCGCGAACGACGGCGCCACCTACACCGCCTTCGGCGGTGGTCTGCGCGACAACAACATGGTGGACAGTCGCGCCGTCATCGTCGTCGGGCCGGACGGTCGGATTGCCGGGGTCATCCCGCAGTTCAACCAGAACGACCCGCTGGCGTACGAGGAGTTGGCGGAGATCGTCGACGAAGTGACGCCCGAGCTCGACGAGGGCAACTGACGGTCCCGATCCTTCGGTGACATGACGAGGCCCCGGCGCGCGGTGCGCGCCGGGGCCTTCGTTCGTCCCGTTGTTGGCCCGGACCGGACCTTAAAGGGCCCGGACTTCGACCAGCTTCCTAGCGCGACTCCGACGGCAGAAGCCGCTGCACCGCCCCGATCAGATCCTGGTCGGTGCCCACACCGGTGTACGCCACCTTCCCGTCCGCGTCGAGCATCACGACGATCGACG
This sequence comes from Gemmatimonadota bacterium, assembly GCA_030430625.1. GTDB lineage: Bacteria > Gemmatimonadota > Gemmatimonadetes > Longimicrobiales > Gaopeijiaceae > UBA2589. Next base: position 26,116 of record JAUIKL010000017.1, on the reverse strand, counting down.
TGGTGGTCGCGTTATACGCACGCACCGCCGCACCCCGTTTGTCGTAGAGGTACGGGTAATCGTGCTGGTGCTCCTCGACGTGTCGCTGAACACGGCGCACACTCTGCGAAACACCGACCGCCACCGCCACGATGCTGACCTGGTCTCCGTAGTCCGCCTGCATCCGGTCGATCTGCGGCTGGAGCGCCTCGCACTGCTCGCACCAGGTGGCCCAGAACTCGAGGACCGCCGGTTGGCCGGCCTCGACGTAATCGAGGAGGTTCACCGCGTTGCCGTCGAGATCTTCGAGCTCGGCGGTCGGGCCCTGCGTGCCCAGCGCCAGGGACACCCCACCCGACTGTGCGGCCAGAGGTGCCGCACCGAGCAGCGCGACGGTCAGCGCCAACGCCCCGGTCGTACGGATTCGTTCGATCATCGTATGTCTCGCACTCTCGCTCACAGGTTGTACCCGGCGGTCATGAAGTAGTACTCCGCCATCGCGAACATGATCACGGCGGCCACTCGCTTGACCCACACCATCCACGTACCCGAACGCGGGAGGAGCGCCAGAGTTCCCGAGAACAGTCCGACCGCGATCAGGATCGAGGTCATCCCCAACGAGAAGACGAAGAGGTAGACGAAGCCCATCAGCCCCGCCTGCGTAGCGGCTACCCAGGTGAGCACGACCGCAAAGGCGGGAGCTCCGCACGGCGCCGCGACGACGCCGGACATCGCCCCCATGACGAAGACCGCTCCGTACGAGCCACCCTCGGATTGGCTGGCCCTCTCGAGCAGCTTCCGCGGCACCGGGACCGGGATGACGTCCAGCATCGCCAGTCCGAAGAGGAGGAGGAGATTCCCGATGGCGAAAAGCGCCCAGGGGTTGGCGCTCACAGTCCCGAACAGCTGTCCGGTCAGGCCGGCAACGGCACCGAGGGTCGCGTAGAGAAGTGCGAGGCCGACCGCGTACGTCAGCGTCAGGGAGATCGTCCGCCACTTCGACTGGTTCTCTCGCGCCGTGCCCGCAATCACCGCGCTCGTGATCGGGACCATCGGGTAGACGCACGGCGTGAGGCTCGTCAGAACCCCGGCTCCGAACATCGCACCGAGGGCGAGGAGGGGGCTGTTCGAGAGGGCCTCGGTGAGGCCCCCCGGCGGCTCGATCTGCAGGAAGGCGAAGAGTGGGAGTGCGTGCATGAAGCCATAGTGCGTTGGAAGGCTCCGCGGACCAACCCCCGGCCGCGCGAGCGGGTTCCTGGGCCGGCCGAAACCGTCGGCCCCGGCGGGCCGTAGGTCCCTTCGACTCCGACCCCGCACCCAGGACGGCTCATGGACTACAGAGCGCTCGCCGAACTCGTCATGATGTCGCTCCTCGGACTCTCCACGCTGGTCATCGCAGTCGGGCTGTCCGTTCGCCTCTTCATCGCCCCGACGCTGCGCGAGCTGTTCGGTATGAGGCGGGAGGGCGCGAACCTCGTCGAGCGGCAACTCGCCGACGTCGACCTCCGGCTCGACTCGATCGAGGGTTCCCTCGATCGGCTGCTGGCCGGGAAGGACTTCGATCGGGAACTCGACGACTCGGCCCCCCGGCTGGTCTCCGACGGCGAGTAGCTCCGTTTGCGCGGCGCTGCCGGTGGGCGATACTCCCCGGCATGCGTACGAAATCAATCTCCCGCCACGCCGCATCGGCGGTCGTGATCGTGTCGGCACTCACCGCTGCGTGCGGTAGCGAGTCCCCCCCCGCCCTCTCGATCGGACCGATCGGCTACACCGAGGACCAACTCCTCGGCCTCTCGGAAGACCGACGGCGAGTGCTCGCCAACCTGGCCGGTGTCGGCCTCGCCATCGCGGACTCCACGGAGGCCGAACTCGGCGAGCCCCTCGTCGAGCGGTGGACCGACGACCGACGCGTCGAGATTCTCGCTGCGGAGCTGACCCTCGAACGTCACGGCATCGGTGACGATGTCCTGGAGGCCCGCTATCTGACCGACCCCGAGTGGGAGTTGGTCGTCCGGCACATCCTCTTCTTCAGTGAGCGGTGGCGCTCCGCCTCGCACCGAGCGGAGGCCGAAGCGAAGGCCGAGCGGGCACTCGTCTCCCTTCGGGACGGGGCCGACTTCGCGGAGACGGCCGCGGCGCTTTCCGAGGAACCGGGCGCCGAGGGGCGGCAGGGGTTGCTGACGCCGGGACGGCGCGGCTCGTGGGTCCCCGAGTTCTGGGCGGCAGCCCTGGCCCTCGAACCCGGTGAGATCAGCCCGGTGACCGAGACCGAATACGGGTATCACATCCTCCGCCTGGAAGACCGGGCCCCCGTGCCCTTCGCGGAGGCCAGGACCGTCGTCGTTCGGTCGGTGGCGGACGAGGTCGACGACCCGGCCGCCGTACTCGACGCATGGCTCGACGACCGTGGTGAGGGTGAGGATGCCGAGGCGCGCCGATCGGCCGCGGTGGCCGAGGCCGACCGGCGCTCGATCACGGTGCCAGCTGCCGAGCATGACGAGATCGAGCGGGCGTGGGGAGACGAGATGTATCGGTGGAGCGCCGCGTTCGGCTTCCGCTACGGAATGTCGTCGGCCGAGGTGGGTCGCGTGGCCATGGAGGCGCTGTCCGACCCCGGTCAGGGGGTCGAGTTGGCACGACGGGATGTCGTCGCGCGTCGGGAGCTCATCGAGCGCCGCTACCCGCCGACCCTTCCGGACTCGGCTGGAACTCGACTCGGACGAGGACCGTAAGGCTCTGTACGGGGTCGTGGTCCCGGCCGCGACCTGCAACGACGAGGACGCCCTAGGCGTCTCACCTTCGGATACGACGGCTTCCGCCAACCCCATCGGTATGAACAGCAAGCTCCGCTTCGCCCTCGGCTTCGGCGCCTTCTTCGCCGGTCTCTGGCTGCTGTGGAACACCCCGGTGGTGTACCCGTTGAAGATCTTCGTCGTGCTTTTGCACGAGGCCAGCCACGCGCTGGCGGTGGTGGCGACCGGGGGCACGCTCGAGTCCATCACCCTCGACCCGCACCAGGGCGGAGCCACCTACTTCCGTGGCGGCAACACCGTACTCGCCATGAGCGCCGGGTATCTCGGGAGCCTCCTGTGGGGCGGGTTGCTCTTCAGCGCCGGTCGAAATCAGCGCGTTCGCGCCGATTGGGTGAACGGCGGCATCGGTGTGCTGGTGATCCTCCTCACCCTCTTCTACGTCCGCAGCGGCTTCGGAATCGTCTTCGGGATCTTCTTCGGAGTCGTGATGGTCGCCGCCGCCCGCAACGTCGGGAAGATGTGGAACCGTCGCCTCCTCCTGACACTCGGCCTGACGAGCGCTCTCTACGCGATCCTCGACATCAAGGACGACATCCTCGACCGGCCGGAGGTGCAGTCCGATGCCTACATGCTGGCCGAGTACACCGGGATCGGAAGCGCCACCACATGGGGGGCGTTGTGGATGGCGATCGCGCTGGCATTCAGCGCCTGGCTGATGCTCCGCGCCTGGGACGACGCGTAGGGGTCACCCACCCCGCTGCGTGTAGACCCCGTAGAAGAAGGCGATCCACTGCGGGGGAAAACGATCCGCACCGGCGCGAGCCGTCTCTTCCAGGTTTCGTCCGTCCGCGAGCGCGTCCTTCACGAAGGTGATGCACGCCCGACTGACGTCGATCTGAGCGCGGACGGCCGCCACGTCGGCCACGTCCTCGTGGCCGCCGACGACGACCGTGCCCTCGTTCATCTCGTCCAAAAAGGCGTCGAGCCGGTCGAGAAAGCCCTCGGGATCGGACTGTCCCGGAAACATCATCGGGTTGCCGGCCAGGTAGGTGTCACCGAGGTGCGCCACGTTCGACTCGGTGAAGTAGACAGAGAGATCTCCCGTCGTGTGGGCCAGCGTCGGCACGACGCGAACGGCCTCCCCACCGACGACGATCGTCGTGTCCCGCTCGATCGCGATGTCCGGGTGCGCCGTCGGGGCCTTGGGGGGGAGTTCGACGCCCTCCATGAAGGCGTACGGCTCCTTCATGGCCGCGGTCGTGCCCGGATGCCCGTACACGACGGCCTCGCCGCCCAGTTCGGCGGCACCACCCATGTGGTCCTCGTGCGGGTGTGTGACGACGAGAGCGGTGATCGGCTGGTCGGAGAGGCCGGCCACGGCGGTGCGTAGAGCCGGAAGCGCGGGCCCGTATCCCGTATCAACCAGGAGCACGCCGTCCGGGCCGATGTGCGCGACCACGTTGCTTCCCGCCCCGGTGATCAGGTGGACTCGCCCACCCAGATGCCGGGTGCCGAGGCTCATTCTGCCGGCGCGGCCCATCAGCGCCACGAAGTCCCGTGACTCTTTGATGGTCTCGAAGGCGGGGTCGAAAGGGGCGAAGGAGATCATCAGGGCCTCGATGTCCTCTTCCCACGCCATCGTGAGCCAGCGCACGGCCTCCCTCTCCCGACCCAGGAGGGCCGCCGCTCGCGCGGCGTGGTATTGGACGAACGGCCGGTTGAGTTGCCCCTCCGGCAACGCCTCGGCGGCGGATGCCATCTCCGCTGCGTACCGCTCGTGCTGCTCGGCTACGCGCGCCTCTTCCCCGGCGGCGAAGTGAACACGCCACGCTTCGGCTTCCTGCGCGCCCGAAGGCGCAGCCGAGCCGCACACCACGGCCCAGGAGACCGCACCGACCACCAGATGTCGTACCCCCATTCCCCTCTCCTACCAGACCTCGTGCAGCGAGGCTTGCGGCCCTGCCCGTCCAAGGTGTAACATGGCGTTGATCGGAGCTGGTTGTTCCGATCTGGGCCCCGAACGACAGCCCCAGAAGGCGTCGATCGGGGACCGCGGGCCTCGAGCCCGCCGGCGTCCGCGCCCTATGTCAACCCAAAACAGGAGGTGATCCTTGTCTAGTCCGAGTACCCTGTCCAGCCCGGCACGGGCAAGCGATCGCTGGAGCGGCTTCTAAGCCGAACCGAATCTTAGTAGTTCGCTGTTCGCGCCGTACCCGGCCATCGCGCTGGGCTGCGACGGTGAGACGCCACCGGAGAAGTTCGCCGGTGGCGTCTCTTTTTGTTGTGTGATACCTGACACGCCTCTGACTACGCAAACCACTCCGGTTCATTTCCGGGCTTCCACTTGATGTTGCATCCGAGGCTCGGCAGCTGTTCCTCGATCGGCCCGTCCCCCGCGAGCGCGGCATCACACGCGGCGCGAAGATCCTCACCCGTCACCGGCGTCGGAAGCGAGGGGCGGCTGGCATCGAACTGCCCCCGATAGACCAGACGCCGGTCCCGATCGAAGAGGTAGAAGTCGGGCGTGCACGCCGCGCGCAGCGCCCGGACGACCTCCTGCCCCGCGTCGTACAGGTAGGGGAAGGTGTAGCCGCGAAGGTCGGCTTCCTCGACCATTTTCTCCGGGCTGTCGTCCGGGTAGCGCTCCACGTCGTTGGCGCAGATTCCGACCGTGGCCACCCCCCGCTCCGCATACTGTCGTCCGAATGAGGCCAGCTCGTCGGCGATGTGCTTCACGAACGGGCAGTGGTTCGACAGGACCATGACGACGAGAGCCGACGCATCGTCGAAGTCCGAGAGTGAGACGACCGCCCCGGTCCTGGGGTCGGGGAGGGCGAAGTCGGGCGCGGGTGTGCCGAGGTCGAGCATCGTCGAAGGCGTGCGGGCCATGGTTCTCCGGGTTGGTGGTCGGTCTCAGGGTGAACACCCCCTCGGCCCGATTGTGCCCGAAACCGGCCGCCCCCACTCCGGGTACCGCAGCCATGCGAATCGTCTCTCTTGCGTGTTCGAACACGGAAATCGTCTGCGCCCTGGGCTGCGCTGAGTTCCTGGTGGGCGTCGACGATCACTCCGACTACCCGGTCGACGTCGTCTCCTCCCTGCCTCGCGTCGGGCCCGACCTCGAGATCGACATCGCCCGTGTGGCGGACCTCCGACCCGACCTCGTCCTGGCGACGCTGACCGTGCCGGGTCACGAGAAGGTCGTCGAACGACTCGAGGCCTCGGGGCTCCCCTACCTCGCGCCGGAGCCGACCTCGATCGACGACGTCTACGACGACATCCGGCTGATCGCGAAGCACCTGGGAGTCGAGCGTCGGGCCGAAGCGCTCGTCGACGACATGCGCGCCGAGCTGGATCCCCCCACCCATGCGCTGGATGATGCGTCTCCCGATCGCCCCACGATCCTCGTCCAGTGGTGGCCCAAGCCGGTCATCACGCCCGGCCGACACTCGTGGGCCACGGAGGTCGTCGAGCGAGCCGGTGGCCGGGCGCTTCTCGGACACGAGGATCACAAGAGTCGACCGATGACCGACGACGAAGTGGCGCAGCTGGAGCCGGACGCCGTCGTCCTCTCGTGGTGCGGTGTCGACCCGGCCAAGTACCGGCCCGACGTCGTCCTGGGCAACCCGCGATGGCGGGACCTCCCGTTCGTGAAGAACGAGCGGGTCTTCTGCATCGGCGAGCCCTACATGGGGCGGCCGGGGCCACGATTGGTCGACGGCGTCCGAGCGATGAGAGAGGTCGTCGAAGCCGTCCGCTGAGGACGGCCGGGCCCACCCCGACGAAGGAAATGCGGTCCATTGACAATGCTTCAACTTTGAATGATTGTCTACTTAGGCATGCACTCCGACCCAGGAGGTAGGTGATGAGCACGCTGAGAACTCTCGGTTTCCACCACATCACGATGGTGTCGCGGGACGCGCGCCGAACGATCGACTTCTACGGCCGACTGCTCGGTCTCGGGCTGGTCAAGCGGACGGTCAACTTCGACGACCCGTCCGCCTACCACCTGTACTTCGGTGACGAGACCGGCCGACCCGGGTCGATCCTGACCTTCTTCGAATGGCGCGACGCCGGTCAGGGGCGTTGGGGAGCCGGAGGCGTCCACCATCTGGCGCTGACGGTTTCGACCCCCGAGGCGCAGCTGAAGTGGAAGCGCCGCCTCACCGATGCGGGTGTGCCCGTGACCGGCCCCCTCGACCGGGGCTACTTCAAGAGTCTGTACTTCTCCGACCCCGACGGTCAGATCCTCGAGATCGCGACCCGCGGTCCGGGCTACGACTTCGACGAACCCGCAGACGCACTCGGTGCGGAGTTGGTCATGCCGGCCGAAGAACGACTGCCGACCGGGAGGGACGAAGGTGAGATCGCGGCCACGACCTGGCCCGACCCGGTTCCCGAGGTCACAGCGGACATGCGCCTGGATGGCATCCACCACATTTCGGCCATCACCGACGACCTCGACGCCAACGGAGCGTTCTACGAGGAAGCTTTGGGCCTCCGCCTGGTCAAGAAGACCGTGAACCAGGACGACGGAAAGACCCGCCACTTCTTCTGGGCCCACTACGAAGACGGCGTCGTCACACCGGGGTCGTCGATGACCCTTTTCGACTGGTCCAACACGACCGTCCGTGCCCGCCCCGGTGCGGGCCAGACACACCACATCGCATTCCGCGCGAAGGACGCCGAGGAGCAGGTCGCGTGGCGCGAGCACCTCGTCGGCATGGGCCTCCGAGTGAGCGATATTCTGGACCGGAGCTACTTCGAGAGCATCTACTTCCGCGCGCCCGACGGGCTGCTCGTCGAGATCGCCACAGACGGCCCGGGCTTCGCGATCGACGAACCCGTCGAGAGTCTGGGCCAGGCCCTGAAGCTTCCCGATTGGCTCGAGCCTAGCCGCGACGAGGTCGAGCGCGCCCTCGTCCCTATCGATTGACCCACATGACGAACGCAGATCCCACCCCGCTCCTCGAGTACCGCCTCCGCCGGCCCGACGACGCTGCCGACGGCGGCACGGTCGCGGTGCTGCTCCACGGGCGTGGCAGCCATATGGACGACCTTCAGTCCCTCGCGCCGGCGCTGCCCTCCGACTGGACGGTCGTGACCCCACAGGCGCCGAACCACGGGGCCCTCTGGGGCTACGGCCCAGGGTGGGCCTGGTACCGCTACCGGGCCGAGGACCGCGTCGTCGAGGAGACGCTGGCGGCGAGCCTGAGCCGGGTCGACGACCTACTCGAGTCACTCCCTGGGATCGTGGACTTCACCCCGGGCCGTGTCGTGCTCGGGGGCTTCTCCCAAGGGGGCACGACCAGCCTCGCGTACGCGCTGACCCACCCCGGCCGAGTGGCCGCCGTCTGGAACTTCTCCGGCTTCCTGGCCGCACACGTCGATCCATCGGAGCACGGTGCGTCGGCCCCGCCGATCTACTGGGGCCACGGACTCGCCGATCCGGCGATTCCCTTCCAGATCGCCGAGCGAGGCCGCGCGCGCCTGGCCACCGCCGGGATCCCCTTCCAGGCTGGCGACTACCCGATCGGACACTGGATCGTCCCGGAGGAGATCGAGGCCGCCGTGTCGATCGTCGGGTGACGGCTACCGACCCGCCTCCGCGTACCCGGTGAGTTCGACGTAGCCGCGACCCTCGACCTCGACGCCGGCCTCTCCCTGCCCCACCACCCGAACCGCCCCCTCCCAGTAGCGGAAGGCCAGGCGCAACTCCTGATCCGCGATCACCGGGGTCACGGCGAGGTCCCATCCGCGGTCCGGGACGCGAATCCGCCATCCGGCCGGGTAGAGGACACCGTCGACCGGGGACGCCCACTCCTCGGTCACCGTCACCTCCACGTCCCTCCCCCACTCCAGGGGAACCCGCTGTCCGGTGGGGTCGATGAGCACGCCGTCGCTGAGGGCATCGGCGCTCCCGTCCTCCCGCCGAAGTTGGTAGACCATCATCTCCCAACCGTCGTCGAGTTGGAGGGCGAACCAGTCCCAACCGACCTGCCCGGGAGAGAGGGCCGAGGTGGACCACTCCCGGTCGAGCCAAGCGAGTCCCTCGACCGCCACGGAGTCGCTTTCGACGACCAGCCATCCCGCCGTCGGCATCCGTGTGTGGGCGTAGTAATACGATGCGTTGCCCGGCTCGGGCCCCTTCTGGCTCAGCCCCTGCTCCCCCTGGAGGACGAGGGGCTTACCCGCCTCCATCGTGAGATCGAGCCGAGCACCGTCGATCTCGCCGGACAACCTCATGGGGAACGGGGCGGTCCCCGCCCCCGGGTCGACAGCCGCCAGAGACCAGTCCTCCAGGTACACGCGGAAGGGGGTCGCCTCGGCACCGGCCAACCACGGCACACCGCGCGCGAAGCGCTCCTCCGCACGGAAGCGCTCGGCCTCGACGTCCGTGAGTGCGAGGTGACCCATGTACGCCTGGTTCGTGGCCCACGCCGACTCGGCCTCACCCGCGTCCGGCGAGAGCGCGGATCGAAAGATCGTGAACTGAAAGCCGTACGCCCGCCCGTCGTCGGCCGAGACATTGCCGGTCACGTACCACCACTCCGTTCGGAAGTCGGGGTGCGGTCCGTGGTCCCGCGGAAAGTCGAAGTCCCGGGCGGTGTCGGCGCGTGCGTAGCCGACGGTATCGGCGCCGCCCAGTGTTTCGACCAGGGACAGGCCCGATCCGATGGCCGCAACCTCGGCACGTTCTTCGGAGCAGGCGCCGGCGAGGAGGAGGGTGAGTGCGAGTAGGCACGCGCGGCCAGGGCCAGGGGTGGGATCGGAGTGCAGCATCTCAGCCATCACTCCCCTCTCAGGGCCACGGCCGGCCGCGTCTTCGCCATCGTGCGGGCGGGCCCCAGACCGGCCAGGACCGCCGCTACGACGGCCAGAACCACGGCCTGGAGCAGGATGTCCGGTGCCACGCGCATGTCGAGCGTCCACCCGAAAGAGCGCTTGTTGACGACGTAGACCATGACCCAGGACAGCGCGAGCCCCATCGGGATCGACAGCACCCCGGCCGCCAGCCCCAACAGGCCGGTCTGAGCGACGACACCACGCCAGAGCTGCCCCGGCGTCATCCCTGTGGCACGGAGTAGCCCCAGTTCGCGGCCGCGCTCGAGTTGAAGCGCGGCGAGCGCACCGAGAACTCCGACGAACGCCACGATGAAAGCGAGGAGTCGGAGAACGGCCGTGACACGGAAGGTTCGCTCGAAGACCTCCAGTGATGCGGAGCGGAGGGTGTCGTTCGTGCGGACGATCACGGACCGGTCCTCGGGAACCGATCGGAGGAGTTCGGTCACGACCGCCTCCGAGTCGGCCCCTTGGACGAGGAAGAGCCCCAGTGAGGTGATCCCGCGATCGCTGTGGAGTCGATCGTAGAGGACTCGTCCCATCATCACGGTCCCCTGCTCCGATCCGTAGTCCCGAAAGACGCCGGCGATCGGAACGTCGACTCCGGCATGCTCGCCGGAGATCCGGACCGATGCACCGACGTCCAGCCCCCGCCGGTACGCGTAGGGTTCCGACACGATCACGGCGTCCCCGGCTCGAAAGCGGCTCAGGGCGTCGGGCTCGGACCCCGGAAGGAAGGCGAACGCCGCCTCCCCACGCGGGTCGAGGTCGAGCGCCACCAGATCGTAGACGTCCCCGCCCTCCACGCGTCTCTGTCCCCGGTACGTGCTGTGTCCCACCACGGCCGGGTGGGCCGTGAAGTCCTCGACGATCGAGGGCCAAAGGGTACCCGCCGCTCGTGAGGGCGTCGCGCCGGGCAGAGAGACATAGATGTCCGCTTGCAGCGTTCCGTCGAGCCAGCGCGTGAGGCTGCCCCGGAAGCTGTCGATCATCACGCCGAGGCCGACGGTGACCGAGACCGCCACGACGAGCGCCGCGATGGCCGGCCCCGTCCGACTCAGCGACGCACCGACCCCTCGTGCGGCCATCGTCCCCTCGACTCCGAGCAGCGCCGTCAGTGCGGGTCGGGCGAGTCGAACCACGACGAGGGTCCCGCCCGGAGTCGCGAGCGCCAGGCCGGTGATGATCAGGAAGAGGCCCGTGAAGCTGACGATCAGGGAACGCGTCGGAACCGTGAGGACGAGGCCGCCGAGCGCGGCGGCACCGAGGCCTCCGGCCGCGATGCGCGGCACCCACTGCCGGGCCCGGACCTCGATCTCCGAGCGGAGGGCGGCGAGTCGCGGGTTGGCGCCGCCGGCCTCGAGCGCCGGTGGGAGGGCCGCGACGAGGGTCGCGCCGACCCCGAGGGACGCGGCCTTTAGAAGGAGGAGTGGGTCGACCTCGACGCCTCGGACCGACACCGCGAAGTACAGATCGTTGATCGTCCTCGACACCATGCCCACCAGCCCTCGCGAGAGCAGGACACCGAGGCCGATCCCGACGAGCGCGCCGACCACGCCGACGACGGCGGCTTCGCGCAGGATCAGGCGAACGACCTCGCCCCGCGTGACGCCGACGGCTCTCAACCGGCCGAAGAGGGAGCGTCGCTGCACCACGGAGAAAGTCACCGCGTTGTAGATCAGGAACATCCCGAAGACGAGCGCCAGGAGGCTGAGCGCCGTCAGATTCACGTCGAAGGCGCCGATCATTCCGCTGAGCGTCTCCGACCGCGTCCCGATGGGATCGAGCGACGCGTCCGCGGTGAGGAGACCCGCAGCGATGGCTCGATCCAGAGTCGGCTCCACTCCATCGTCCAGGCGAAGGTCGATGCGAGTGAGCACGCCCACCGATCCGAGCAGATCCTGGGCTCCGGCGATGTCCATGAGGAGGACGTCGGCCAGGCCCGAACGCTGGAGATCGTCGATGGGATCGATGATGCCCGCCACCGTCAGTATCCACGACCGACCCGCGGCGGTCACCGGGAGGTCGGAACCGACCGTCAGGCCCGCGCCGTCGGCCAACACCGAGGAGACGTAGACCGCGAAGGGGTCGGAGACGAAGCGCCCCATCCCCCGATCGTTCACCGCGCTGGCGAGGTACGACCGGAACGGCCCCTCGGAGAGCGGGTCGACACCGAGTACGCGGAGGGTCCGCCCCGACACGAGATCGGAGCGCGCGTACCCTTCGACGATGGGGGCCGAGAGGCGCACCCCGAGATCACGGCGGACCACGCCCAGCCACCGATCCGGGACATCGCCGGAGGCCCGCGTCAGCGTGTGTGTAGCACGCCCCGCCACCGTCTCTGCGGATATCCGGAAGCCCTCGCGTGAGGCGTCGATCGCCATGTCGATCGAGAGGACGACCGCCACACCGAGCGCGACGCCGAGGATCGAGAGGGCGGTCTGGAGCCGATGCCCCAGCCAGTATCGAACGCTCGATCGGGTGAGGAGCCGCACGTCAGGTGGAGACGAGCTGTCCGCGGTCGACACGGACGGTACGATCCATCCGTTCGGCCAGCGAGGCAGAGTGGGTCACCACGACGAGGGTGGCACCAGCATCGGCCACGAGCCGCTCGAGAAGGTCGACGACCACCCCACCCGTGTCGACATCGAGGTTCCCTGTCGGCTCGTCCGCGAGGATCAGTCCGGGTCGGTGCACCAGGGCCCGGGCCACGGCCACCCGCTGCTGCTCTCCCCCGGACAGACGGTCGGGGAACGAGTCCGCCCGGTCGGCCAACCCCACCTGTGCCAGGAGCTCACCGATACGATCCCCCGGGTCCTCACCCTTCAGCTCGAGCGGGAGAGCCAGGTTCTCCCGCACCGTCAGCGTCGGAATCAGGTTGAAGAACTGGAAGACGAAGCCGACGCGGTCCCGTCGGAACTGTGTTCTCGATCGCTCGTCGAGGCCGCCCAGGTCGATGTCGTCCACCCGAACCGTTCCGGCGTCGGGGAGGTCGATCCCACTCACGAGGTTGAGGAGGGTCGACTTTCCCGACCCTGAGGGTCCGAGCACGGCGACCCGTTCTCCGGGCGCGATCGTCAGCGATGCTCCGGTGAGGACGGCGTGGGTCCGCCCGCCCTCGGCGTAGCTCTTGTCGACGTCGATCAGCGCGATCGACGGACCGGTCGGGGTCAAGCCGTCAGGACTCCCGTCCTCAGCCGCCCGAACCCTCCAGCTGCTGCGGGAGGGTCGAAAGCTCGAGGACCTTGTAGATCCGCTCACCGGCCGGCAGGGCGATCGTCACCTGCTCTCCCTCCTTCGCGCCGAGCAGACCCTGCCCGATCGGCGAAGCGAGGGAAACCTGCCCCGCATCCAGGTCGATGAAGTCACCTGCCGTGATCGTGAAGGTGAATTCCTCGTCCATCCCCGTGTCGAGAATCTTCACCTTGGAGCCGAACCCTACCCGATCGTACGCCATTTCGTTCACGTCGATCTTCGACAACTCCGTCATCCGCGACGTCAGGTGGTTCAGACGGGCTTCGACGAAGGCCTGCCGTTCCTTGGCGGCCTTGAACTCGGCGTTCTCCCGGAGATCGCCGTGCTCCATGGCGGTCTTGATCCGCACCGGGAGGTCGACGTTGAGCTCCTGGGTGAGGTTGGCGATCTCGGTCTCGATCTTGTCGCGGATTTCGTCCAGCATGGCACTCACGACGTGGGGGTAACAGAGCGCCGCCCCCGATTCGACGGGGGCGGCGGATCGATAGGATATGCGGAATGGAGCGGTGATGGAAGCGTTATCGCCTACTCGACGCGAAGGGACGAGACCGGATCCACCGAGGACGCCCGGCGCGCCGGAAGCCACGCCGCCACGAGCGCGACGCCGGTGAGAAGGAGAGGGATCCCCACGAAGGTCGCGATGTCCGTCGGGGAGATCCCGTAGAGGAAGGAGGAGATCGACCAGGTGAGGGCGATCGCGAGCACGATGCCGACCGAAGCACCGACGAACACGAGCTTCATCCCACCGCCGATCGCCATCAGTACGACCTCCCGCGCCGATGCGCCGAGGGACATCCGAATACCGACTTCGCGCGTGCGCCGGGCCACGGCGTGGCTGACGACGCCGTAGATGCCGATGGCGGCCAGCATCAGCGCCAGCGTCCCGAACACGGTCAAGAGGAGCGCGGCCATGCGCGGGGGAAACAGAAGGAGCGCGAGGTGCTGGTCCATCGTCTTCACTTCCTCGAAGAGCACGATGTCCGGCGCGATCTCGTCCAATGCGGAGCGCGCGATAGCGACCAGCTGTGCGCTCGTCCCCTCCCCACGCACCACGACCTGCATTCCGAAGAAGGTCGCCTGCCCCTGGAGTCGGTAGACGTAGGGTCGCGGGTTCTCACCGAGCGTCCTGACTTTGGTGTCGGACGCGACCCCGACGATGCGGTGGTCTTCCCCGCGATTGCGGATCGTCCGACCGATGATCGACTCACCGGGGTAGAAGCGGTCCACGAAGGCACGCGAGACCACGACGACCGGGGGACCATCCATGTCCTCGTCAACGAAGGATCGCCCGGAGAGGATCTCGACTCCCATCGCCTCGAAGTAGCGTTCGCTCACCGTAGCGTTGTCGATATCGTGCTCACCGTCGGGGTCCTCGGACGGGACTCCCGGGAGGGCGAACGAGGCGGTCTGAATTCCACTCCCGAGGGGTAGTCGGTCGGCAAGACCCACGGACGTGACCAACGGGTCGGCCAGAAGCCGTTCGGTGTAGGCTTCGTAGAAGGCGCGGATCTCGTCCGGCGTCTCGATTCCGGAGAGTGCCGGAAGTGGCCACACGAGCGCGGCTGGTCCCACGTCGAAGCCCGGATCGATGCGTTGCGCCTTGTCGAGGCTCCGTACGAACAGGCCCGCCCCGATGAGGACAACGAACGAAAAGGCCACCTGGGTCACGACGAGCGCGTTGCGCAATGTCCGGCGGCCACGCCCCCCCGCTCCGACCGACTCCCCTTTGAGCGTCGGGGCCAAATCGGGTTTCGTGGCCTGCAGAGCGGGAGCGAGCCCGAAGAGCACCCCGGCCAGAAGAGACACACCGGCCGTGAACGCCAGAACCGCGCGATCGATGGAGATCTCGATGTCGACGGGTACCGGCATCGGTGGCTGCAACGACATCATGAGCCCGAGGGTCCAGTGTGCGATGCCGATACCGACGCCCCCCCCCAACAACGCGATCACCGTCGTCTCCACGAGGAGTTGTCCGACCAGCCGTTGGCGACCAGCACCCAGGGCGAGCCGAACCGCGATCTCCCGACGGCGCTCTTCCGCCCGGGCCAACAAGAAGGACGCCAGGTTGGCGCACGCGATGAGAAGGACGATTCCGACAACGCCGAGGAGAAGTCCAGCCACCGGAGCCAGGGCGCCGTCGACCTCCGGGTGGAGAGAGACCTCGCTGGAGGGGACCGCAGTGAAGGAGTGTCCCTCGTTGGTCTCGGGGTGCGCCTCCTCGAGGGCCGCACCCACGGCGGCCAGCTCGGCGTTGGCCTGTTCCACCGTCACGTCCTCGCGAAGGCGGGCTTTCAGGAACATCGCTCGGGTGCCGCGGCGCGCCAGCTGCGGGCTCCCCATGATCTCGTTCGTCATCATCAGCGGAACGAAGAAGGACGCGACCATCACGGGCATCGAACCCGTGTAGGCTCGTGGCGCCACACCGACGACGCGGAAGGGGCGTCCGTTCAGGACGATGTCGGTGCCGATGACGTCCGGCGAAGCCCCGAACTCCTGCGTCCACACCCTGTGGCCGAGGATGACCACCGCGTGAGAACCGGGGGTGCGGTCCTCCTCCTCGACGAAGGCCCGCCCGAGTTGCATCTCGACACCGAGAGTCTGAAAGAAGTCCCACGAGACGAGCTCGCCGAAGACGACCCGCGGCGCCCCGTCGAGATCGGCCCGCATGATCGTCGTCCGACTCCCGACGATGCCGGCGAACGACTCCGAGCGGGCCCGAAGGTCCAGATAGTCCGGGTGAGACGACACCGAGTAGGGGGTGTCCTCGTCTTCCGACGTGTAGATCTCGACGAGTTGGTGCGGTTCGGATACGGGGAGTTCCCGTAGGAGCACCGCGTTGACCACGCTGAACATGGCCGTGTTGGCGCCGATCCCCAACGCGAGGGAGAGCACAGCGACCGCGGTGAAACCGGGCGACCTGAGGAGACGGCGAAGAGCGTAGCGGATGTCGGTCGGGGTCATGAGCATCGGTGCCGAGGGTGTAAAGGGCCGCCCCGATCGGGTGCGGTCGGTGGCGGGGCGTACCCATGCCAAACGGCGCGCCGCGCGCCGGAGGGCGGCCCCCCGAAGGAAGAAGGCCTGGCCCCAGTACCAGAGGTCCGCGCGCGCGCGCCCCTGGTGTTCTCGGCGGTCGAGGTAGAGGTCGTGCAGGTCGCCGAGGAGGGCGTCGGCCACCTCCCCAGGAAGGCGCACCGCGATCCACCGCTCAGCCGCTCGAGGTGGAGCGGTTCGCTCAGTTTGGCCTCGCTCAGGCATCGGCCGCGTCGGGTACCCCGGCCCACATCCCGTCCCTCACGGCCCGAACCGCCTCGAGCGCGGCTCGGCCTTCGGGCGTCACCGCGTAGTGGCGTTTGGCCTTTCCACCCCGTCGCCCGGTCGGCTCGCCCTTCCACGAAGAGGTGTACCCCTTCTCTTCGAGCCTCATCAGGGTGACGTAGACCGTGCTGATCGAGACCGTGCGGCCTGCGGCTTCGGCCAGCTCTCCCCGCACCCCTGCGCCGTCGGCAGCCGGCCCGCGCCGCAGCACGGCCAGGAGCGTGAGCTCTTCGAGGTCACCCAGGTGCTCACCTTTCGGCATGCGTCCCTCGTCGGATTATTCTGACAAAATCAGAAATCCCTACGCGGACAGCCGAAAGGAGGTTTCACCCGGCGCACGGACGGACCGGAGGGCGCCGTCCGTGCACCGGCTCACGCCGGAACGGGGCTCAGCCGCGCGGGTCGCTGTCCGCGAGAACCGCCTCGCGCCGCTCCGCTCTGTCGCGCTTCACGGCCTCGGCTACCTCCGGGTACTTCAGACCGAGGATCTGACCGGCCAGAAGGGCGGCGTTGACCGCGCCCGCCTTGCCGATCGCCAGCGTGGCGACCGGGATACCACGCGGCATCTGCACCGTCGAAAGCAGAGAGTCGAGCCCGTCCAGCGACCACCCCTTCATCGGCACGCCGAGGACCGGAAGGGTCGTCTTGGCCGCGACGACGCCTGCGAGGTGAGCCGCCCCGCCGGCGGCCGCGATGATCAGGCCCAGGCCACGCTCTTCCGCCGTCTTCGAGAACTCGATGGCGACGTCGGGGGTGCGGTGGGCCGACATCACCCGGACCTCGGATTCGATGCCCAGGCTGTCGAGTGTGGCGACGCAGTGCTGCATCGTTTCCCAGTCGGACTTCGAACCCATGACTACGCCGACGCGCGCTTGTGACATCGTGCTGAGCCTCGTGTTTCTCGAATTGGTGGCGGATCGCGATTCGCGATGAGGGCCGGACGTTGACCCGCGCGTGGGGCCGGGTCAAGTCGCGCCCCCGACCGGGTCCGATTCGGGGGTCACCGGCCGGTGGAAACGTCGCGGGGCGTCCGGGTACGGTACGGCACGACATACACTTCGAGATACGAGGCGGAGCGCTATGCCTGAACCGCAGCTCACGGATACCGGTTGGCCCGAACGGACGGAACTGATTCCCGTCCTCCCCCTCGTGGCGGCCGTCTGGGCCGACGGAGTGATGTCCGAGATCGAGCGGGGCGCCATCGAAAAACATCTGCTCCTCGAGGAGGTTCTGGCCCCGGAGGCGATGGCCGAACTCTCGACGTGGATCGACCCGTCATCACCGCCGGACGCCGCCACGCTGGCCGCGCTGAAGCGATCGATTCGGCGGATCGACCTCTCGAGCGACGACGAGTCGACCGCGTCCCTCTCCGACCTCGGCCTGGCCATCTGGACCGCCGCCGACGGCCAGGGACGGTGGACCGAAGCGGGGGCTCTGTCGGCGCTGCGGGCCGCGGAGCAAGCCGCGGGGCTTCTCGGTCGAGAGACCGCGCGTCGCCTCCGCGGGCTGGAGGGGCCACCCCTCGAGCCGGGCGCCGCCGTCGGGGTGGACGTCGCCGCGCTCGCGACCTGGCTCGACAGCGACCATCCCGAGATCCGGGCCGCGACGCGAGACGCTCTGACCGACCCGGCTCTTCGCATCCCGCTCGAACTGTCGAAGGAGGAGTACCGGGAACGTGTACTCGACGCCTGCCGGGCGCTGGCGGATCGGGGCCTCGGGGCCCTCGCCTATCCCGAGGAGTACGGGGGCAAGGGCGACCGCCACGGTTCGGTCGCCGCCTTCGAAACGCTGGCGTACGGGGACCTGAGCGTGCTGGTGAAGTTCGGCGTCCAGTTCGGACTGTTCGGTGGGAGCGTGGCGCAGCTGGGTACGAGACGACATCACGAGCAGTACCTCGGTCGGATCGCCACTCTCGACCTCCCCGGTTCGTACGCCATGACCGAGACGGGCCACGGCTCGAACGTCCGGGACCTCGAGACGACGGCTACGTACGACCATGCCAGCCGATCCCTTCTCGTCCACACGCCGACCGAATCGGCCGGGAAGGACTGGATCGGCAACGCGGCGTGCCACGCCCGACTCGCCACCGTCTTCGCGCGGCTCATCGTCGACGGCGAGGACCACGGCGTCCACGCCATCCTGGTGCCGCTTCGCACGGACGACGGCGCGGTGTGCGACGGGGTTCGAATCGCGGACCGGGGCTTCAAGCTCGGACTCAACGGTGTCGACAACGGGCGCATCTGGTTCGACCGGGTGCGTGTCCCTGTCGAGAACCTCCTCGACCGCTTCGCGACCATCGACGAAGACGGACGGTATCAGTCACCCATTCCCAGTTCGGGCCGCCGGTTCTTCACGATGCTCGGCACCCTCGTGGCGGGCCGGGTCAGCATCGCTTCGGCGTCGGTGAGCGCAGCGTCCGTGGCGGCCACCGTGGCGGTGCGCTACACGTCGGGCCGGCGCCAGTTCGGACCGGACGGAGCCGCCGAGACACCGATCCTCCACTACCGCGCGGTCCAACGCGCACTGATGCCGGCGCTCGCGCGCACCTTCGCAGGCCTTTTCTCCGTCCGCGATCTGCAGGCGCGCTTTGCCGCGATCACGGAGGCGTCGGATCCCGAGGTCGAGGTGCGCGCCGCCGCCCTCAAGGCGTGGGCGTCCGACGAGTGCGTGCGCACCGTCCAGATCGGTCGCGAGATGTGCGGCGGCCAGGGGTATCTGGCTGAGAACCGCTTCGCGGCGCTCAAAGCGGACACCGACATCTTCACCACCTTCGAGGGCGCGAACCTCGTCCTCTATCAGTTGGCGGCGAAGGGCCTGCTGTCGAAGTATCGGGACGAGATGGGGAGCCTCGATCTCCGGGGCGCCCTACGCTACCTCGGGGACCGTGCCGAAACGTCGCTGACCGAACTGAATCCGGTCTCGAAGAGGCGTACCGACGTAGGCCACCTTGACGACCCGGACATGCATCTGGGCGCGTTCCGGTACCGGGAGGACCGGCTCCTCCGAAGTGTCGCCTCGCGGATCCGCGGGCGGCTGCGCGACGGCATGGACTCGTTCCAGGCCATCAACGAGGTCCAGGACCACCTCGTCTCGTTGGCCCGGGCCCACGCCGAGCGCATCACCTTGGAAGCCTTCCAGGCGGCGCTGGAAGCCGCTCCTCCGGGCGCCCGAGACGCTCTCACCCGAGTCTATATACTGTTCGCGCTCTCCACTCTGGAGGCGGATCGGGGTTGGTTCCTGGAAACGGGCGTCTTCGAGCCGACGAAAGCTCGTGCAATCCGCACACGAGTGAACGATCTTTGTCGTGAGGTCGCGGCGCTCGCGCCCGACCTCGTCGATGCCTTCGCCATCCCCGAAGAGATCCTGCCCGAGCTGGTCCGGGAGGGTCCGACCGAAGGGGCGAAATAAACACTTGTTCCCCCGCAGTGGGCGGGACATCTTGCAAAAGCCTGAGCTGAACGGGGGGTTCGGCGAGCAGTTCGTGGTTCCCCCGTGTTCGGTTGAGCGATGACCACCGAAGGGTGCGCGGGTGCGCACTCACCGTGTCGGAGGAGATTCATGGTTCGGAGGAGCCTGTTCGCAGCGGCGCTGTTGGCCGTCGCGTCACCGTTGTCGGCCCAACAGGCCAACGAAGCGGTTTGGCAGTGGAGTGCAGATCGTCCGGATGCCAACGCGCCCGTCGGCGTGTTCGGATCCCGGAATCTGGCGATGGGTGAGGCGGAGCTACGCTACCGTTTCTCCCAGCAAAACCTGATGGGCGTGTACTTCGGTAGCGACTCGCTCGATCTGGCCACGACGCTGACCCTGTACAACGACGCCCCGACGCAGATGTCGGACATTCGTCACCAGGTGCACCTGGCGTACGGTCTGTCGGACGAGCTCACGCTCCTGGCCCGCGGCGAGTTCGCGGTGATGAACCGTGAGACGGTCGCCAACAACGGCCTCCTGCGCACCGGAGTAGAGGATCTCGGCGATGTCGAAGTCGGCGCCCTCTACCGCGTGATCGCATCGGGCCCCTACCGCCTCCAGCTGCAGGGCGGCGCCATGATCCCGGTCGGAGCATCGCAGACGATGGCCGACACCACGGCCGCGCAGTCCGGTGCCATGGTCACCCAGCCGTACGACATGCGCCCTGGAACCGGCTCCTTCGCCGCCATCCTCGGCATCGGCGGCTCGATGCAGAACGAGGTCGGCTCGATCGGCGCCCAGTTCCGGCTCCGGCGCTACCTGAACAACAACAGCAATGGATACCGGGTCGGTGACGACTACGAGGCCAGCGGGTGGGCGGCGTACAACGTCAACGACCAGCTGAGCCTCTCGGCCGGTGTCCGTTGGAGAACGTGGGACTCGATCTCGGGTGCCGACGCGACGCTCAACCCGGCCGGTGACCCGCACAACAGCGGCTCGCTCATCGCCGGTCAGCGGGCCATGCTCCCGCTGGGCGTGAACTTCCGCATGCCGGAGGACACACGGCTGGCGGGTCACATGCTCTCCCTCGAGGCCGTGTACTCGATGCATCACGACTACGAGGGTCCGCAGTTGGGTCTCGACTGGGGCCTCAGCTTCGGCTGGACGGTCGCCTTCTGACGCGACGCCGAACATGACGAAGGGGCCGGGGCGATTCGTCGCCCCGGCCCCTTTTTCGTGCCGGCCCGGCTCGCCCCGTGGACCGGTTACCGGCGAACGGCCACGAGGTGGTAGCTCTTCTTCCCCTTGCGGAGGAGGACGAAGCGCCCGTCGATCGTCTCGTTCATCGTCACCCGCGTCTCGACCGAGTCGGCTCGCACACCATTCACGTAGACACCGCCACCCTCGATCGAGCGACGCGCGTCTCCTTTCGACGACGCGAGACCCGACGAGACCAGAAGGTCTACGAGGGACGCCCCTTCCCCGCCGAGCTCCTCGGCCGCGATCTCGGAGGACGGCACGTCGGCAAAGACCTCGGCCACCTCGTCGGCCTGTAACCCCTCGATGTCTCCACTGAAGAGAGCCCTGGTGGCGCGCTGCGCCCCCGACAGGCCGGACTCGCCGTGCAACCGACGCGTGACGTCCTCGGCCAGCGCCTTCTGGGCCGCGCGGCGGTGCGGCTCCCGCTCCACCGCATCCTCCAACTCCGCGATCTCGGCCATCGACAGCAGGGTGAAGAACTTCAGGTACCGTACCACGTCGGCATCCTCGACGTTGATCCAGTACTGGTAGAAGCGGAAGGGCGACGTGCGCTCCGGATCGAGCCAGACGTTGCTGCCCTCCGACTTTCCGAACTTGGTCCCGGACGCGTTCGTGATCAGCGGGAAAACGGCGCCGTACGCCTTGCCGCCCCCCACCCGACGCACCAGGTCGGTCCCGGTGGTGATGTTGCCCCACTGGTCACTCCCGCCCATCTGCACGGTGCAGCCGTCCCGCCGGTACAACTCGAGGAAGTCGTACGACTGAAGGAGGGCGTAGGAGAACTCGGTGTAGGAAATCCCGTCGTCCCCCTCGATCCGGCGCTTCACCGACTCCTTGGCCAACATCTGGTTGACCGAGAAGTGCTTTCCGATGTCCCGGAGGAAGTCCACGAAGGTCAGGTTGCCGAGCCAGTCGAGGTTGTTCCTCATCATGGCCGGGTTGGTCGAGACCTCGAAGTCGAGGTAGTGCTCGAGCTGCGCGCGGATGCCCTCGGCGTTCTCCGCGGCCTTCTCCTTCGTCAGGAGCTGCCGCTCGGCCGTGCGACCCGACGGGTCGCCGATGAGTCCCGTGCCCCCGCCGACGAGCGCGATCGGCGTGTGGCCCGACCGCTGGGCGTGCATCAAGCCCATGATCGGCACGAGGCTCCCGAGGTGGAGGCTCGAAGCGGTCGGGTCGAAGCCGATGTAGACCGTCCGGGACGCCTCGGCCAGGTGCTCGTCGGCACCCTCCGTGGCGTCCTTCAGAAGGTCGCGTTCGCGATAGATGTCCAGGAGTCCGTTCATGCGCCGAACGGTACCCCGGACGCCCCGGGGGTCAAGTCGTGCCACCTCCTTCGACGCTCACCCCCAACCGCGCGCCCGTCGAAGCTCGGTGATGTGCCCTTCGTGGTGACGGCAGTGCCACGCGTACAGTTCGAAGAGGGTATCGACCGAGATCGACCCGAGCTCGGGGTGGTCGACCGTCCGGGCGCCCTCCTCGGACCCGAGTGTGCGCAGGAAGGACACCCACCGCGCGTGCAGGCTCTCCAGAAGTCGGAGGGACCCTTCGACGGGCGCGGTCTTCCCGTCGGCGAAGTTCGCCCACTGGTCCTGCTCGTACGTCGTGATCCGAGGATGGTCCTCCGTGACCGCCAGCTTGAACCGGATGTACGAGTTGATGTGCGAGTCGACGACGTGATGAACGACCTGCCGCACGGTCCACCCGCCGTCGCGGTAGGGTGTGTCGAGTTGATCGTCGGTCAGTCCGGCCACGGCCGCCCGCATGCGGGCCGGGTGGGCTTCGATCGTGTCGGTGCACCGGCTGCGCTCGCCGTCGGTCAACGGGCGACGCTCGGATTCGAAAGGTCCGATCGGAAAACGTGGGTCATCGGCCATGGCTTCGAGCTCCTCGTGGGTAGAAGTGCGAAAGGGGTGTTTGCGATGTCGGGCGCCCGTCATCACGATGGCTCTCATGTCCAGCTACGAGCGTTTCTACGAGGTCGTGAGACGGGTGCCCCGAGGTCGGGTCACGACGTACGGCACGGTCGCGCGGGAGGCCGGCCTTCCCGGACGCGCCCGACAGGTCGGCTACGCCATGGCGGCGCTGCCCGACGATCATGACGTTCCGTGGCATCGTGTCATCAATGCGAAGGGGGAGGTGAGCACGCGGGCGGGCGGACACGCGTTCGAGCGAATCCAGAGAAAACTTCTCGAGGCCGAGGGCGTCCGCTTCGACGAGCGAGGGCGCATCTCCCTCGAGGACTTCAGCTGGCCGTGACGTGCGTCAGTGTCCACCGGCGCGGAGGAAGGAGGCCAGGACGTCGATGAAGTAGGCCCTCGGGGTCTCGAGGAAGGCGGCGTGGTCTCCACCCGGAATCACGACCCACGCCTTGTCCGCAGTCCCCAGCCCCTCGAAGAGATCGGCCTGGGCCTCCGAGGGACTGAGTGGGTCGTGCTCTCCCTGAAGGATCAGCGTCGGCACCGCGACCGCGGAGGGCTCGAGTTCGTTCCACTCATGCTCCGCCGTCCAGTCCGTGCGAACCGGGTCGGCCAGAAGGGCGGCCTCGACGTAGGCGTCGATGGCGGCCTCGCTGATGGAGCCGGGCGTGATGAAGTCGCTGGCGGCCGCCTCGGCCGTGGTTCTTGCCCGCGCGGGCTCACCGGGAGCCTCCTCGATCGGGCGCTCTCGGCCCGGTCGATGCGGATATCCGAAGAAGACGAGCCGGTCGATCCGGTCCGGGTACCGCTGCGCCGTCAGCTGGGAGACCATCGATCCCCGTGACCAGCCGAACAGGTGCACGGGCGCCTCCGGGTGTCGGCCCCGGATCCAGGCCAGGACCTCGGCAACGTCCTCGGCGGCCCGACCCGGTGTATTCCATCCCGACGGATCGCGCGGTGTCGTCCCGTAGCCACGGAGGTCGACGCCGTACGTCACGAAGCCCTCCTCGATCAAGCCGTCCATCAGGGACAGGGATTCGCCCGGAACCTGGAGATCGAAGTCCGGCACCGTGCTCCAGGTGCGCCCGTGCACGAGGAGGACCACCGCCGCTCCCTCCCCTCCCTTCTGCCACACCGTGAGCGGATGTCCGTCCGCTTCGACTTCGTGGCGGATCCGTTCGGCCGGCGCCGGCCCGAGGTCCGACCCGGATGGCTGGTCATTCCCTTCGGCGCAGCCGAGCGCGCAGAGGCCCGCGGCCAGGACCAGGCGGCGGGCACGAAGGGTTGTCGTATCGACCATAGCCGTAGGATCGCGCCAAATCGTTCTTCCGGCGACCCCGACTTGCCCCACCTCCTCACCCCACGGATTCTTGGCGCTTCGAACACCCCCTCGCCTCCGCCTCGTCATGGGGACTCCGCGCATGCGAACCCGACTCCGCCGCACCGCCCTCGCCGCCGCCACCCTGCTCGCCTCCGCGACCTCCGTCGTGGCACAGGCGGTCGACCCGAGGATCGAGGCAATCCTCGACGACGTGTCGCCCGACCGGCTCTACGAGTACCTCGAAGCGCTGACGGGCTTCGAGACCCGGCACTCGCTCTCCTTCTCGGATCGCCCGGACTTCGGTGTTCTCCCGGCGCGTGAATACATCCTCGAGACGATGCAGTCGTTCTCCGACCGACTCCGCGTGGAGTTGGACTGCTACACCGTCGAGCCCCAGGGGCGCATCCCGATCGAGGCCGAACTGTGCAACGTAGTCGCCACCCTGCCGGGCCGGAGTGAGCGGCGCGTCTTCGTGAGCGGGCACTACGACACCGTGGCACGGCCCGACGTCGACCTTCGTTCCGGTGGAGGAGGCGGCGGCTTCGACTGGTCGCGCTTCGACAACCCCGCGCCGGGCGCCAACGACGACGGCAGCGGCACCGTGCTGACGATGGAGGTGGCGCGGGTCCTGGCACAGAGCGGAATCGACTTCGACGCCACCCTGGTGTTCGTGGCGTTCGTGGCCGAGGAGGAGGGTCTCGTGGGGGCGTCCCTGCTGGCCTCGAAGGCCGAGCGCGAGGCGTGGAGGATCGACGCCGTCTTCAACAACGACATCATCGGGAACTCACTCGGTGGAAACGGCATCCTCGACTCGCGAACCGTGCGCGTCTTCTCCGAGGACCCGATGGACTCCCCCTCGCGTCACCTGGCCCGCTTCATCCGGAGACACGGGGCCGCGTACATGCCGGGTCACGAAGTCCGATTGATCGCGCGGGAGGACCGCTTCGGACGAGGTGGTGACCACACCGCATTCAACAGGCGCGGCTACGCAGCGGTGCGCTTCTCCGAGTCGCGGGAGAACTACTCCCGCCAGCACATGTCCGCAGACACGCTCGGAGGCGTCGACTTCGACTACCTGGCCAAGAACGCACGGGTGAACGCTGCCGGCGTGGCGACGATGGCGATCGCGCCCCCCGCCCCGGTGGTCGACGCTGGCCGGGGCCCGATGTTGGCGCGGGGTGAAACCGGATACCACGCGGATATGCGGTGGGAGCGATCCCCGGGTGCCGTCGGGTACCGCGTCGTATGGAGAGAAGCGTGGACGCCCGACTGGCAGTACGAGGTGCACGTGGGTGACGTCGACCGGCACGTCCTGGAGGACATTTCGATCGACGACTACGTCTTCGGGGTCGCAGCCATCGGGCCGGGAGGCCACGAGAGCATGGTCACACCGTACGTTCGTGCACCTCGTGCGCGTAGCGACATCCGCGAGGTCGGCCGCTAAGCTGCGCCAGGCCGTACCGAAATGATAGGAGCTCCCGGACGGCCCCCGCGGCACCCCTCCGCAAGCGTCGAACCGCAGCAGGACGCGCCCAGGCTGCGCCCGCGCCATGGGCCGGATCGTGTTATGCTATCGGGCGTGGCGGCACATTCTGCCAGGAGGCGGGCCGCGGTCGGGAGGTGATCGCGGAGGGTTCTCGAGAGGTCACGAGCGTCTCGAAACCGGTGGCCGACCCGTTCGTACAGTAGGTGAAGGTGGGTGGGGTGGACGACGTGATACGCGGAACGCGAGCGCGTGTGGACTCCGAAACGGTCGGAGCCCAATAAGGATGCGGCTTCCGAGTCCGTCCGTAACATTGCTGACTCGCCCATCGCGCCCTATCATCGATTATCGCGCACTGTGCGCGATAGCGAAGTCCGGACTCGCATAAGGGAGACATTCATGCGAACTACGCTCGTTCGAAGCAGGTCATCGCTCGGCGTCGCGTTTGCGACGCTCGCAGCTTTGACCGCCATGGGGTTCACGAACCCCGTGGAAACCCAGGCCCAACAGGGTCAGATCATCGGGACGGTGACGAACGCCACCACCGGCGGTCCGATCTCCGAGGTCCAGGTTTTCATCGAGG
>JAUIKL010000172.1 GCA_030430625.1 Gemmatimonadota bacterium | reverse complement strand
TCCAGCGCGATGTCCGAACGCTCGTCTCCGGGATCGACCCGGGCCTTCCCGTGAGCGCCTTCCGCACGCAGAGCGACGACATGATGGCTCAGGCGCTGCGTGAACGGGTCTTCGCACGCCTGCTGACCGGCTTCGGGCTCTTCGGGCTCCTCCTTTCGTGCATCGGACTCTACGGACTGATGTCGTTCACCGTATCCCAGCGCATCTCGGAGATGGGCGTTCGCCTGGCGCTGGGGGCAGCGCCCCCGTCGATCGTGGTGCTCGTCCTGAGGCAGGCCGCCGCCCTGGCCGGGCTCGGCCTCGCGATCGGACTGGTGGCCGCGCTCCAGGTCGGCCCGCTCGTCGAGTCGATGCTGTACGGTGTCGAGTCGGACGACGGTGTGACACTCGTGGTGGCCGTCGTCCTCATGTTCGGCGTCGCCCTCCTGGCCGGGGGGATCCCGGCGCGGCGAGCATCACGGGTCGACCCGATGGTGTCGCTCCAGCCGTAGCAGCCACCGACCGTCCATGGTGGGGACATCCCGTCTCGGGATACCTTCCCGCCATGGACGGATCGTTCGGGGGGTTGGGCGCCCACTTCGTGGCGCTGGTCGTGGGTGGGTTGATCGGGTCGCTCGGGCTGAGCCTCGGGGCCAGGACCCGGAGAGTACAGCCGTGGTTGGCGCCCCGACCCGGCTGGCAGGTTGCCCTCGGGAGCGTCGCCCTGATCGTCGGCGGCATCGTCGGGGGCTGGCGCATCGGTGCGCGCCTGCTCGAGACCGACGCGGCGGCCTTCCACACCCTCCCCCTACCTCTCGTGGCGCTCTTCGGCATCGCGATCGGCCTTCCGATCAGCGTTCCGGGCATTGCAGCCGCGTGGTCCGAAGCCCGCCGGAAGGATCGCAAGGCGAAGAAGGTGCGCGACTTCGTCCCGACGAAGGACGATCGACGGGACTACGCCGACCAGATCGTCCGCCAGATCCTCGACGTCAGCCCACGACCGCGTAACCTATCCGCGTCGATCTCGGGTGACGGGGGTACCGTTCTCCTCTTCGAGGGCGATATCGACGCCGAAGAGGGGGAGCGTCTCACGGCCGCCCTCCGGGCCGACCTGACCGAGGTGGGCTTCAAACGCGTCGAAGGCGTTCACGGCGGGAAGGAGTGGTGGAGTCGTGTCTGACCGCACGCGCTCGAAACACGACGAGACGCACTGGTTCGACCTCTTCGATCGACGACTGACGCGCCGGGACTTCGTGCGTGTCGGTGCAAGCGCCGCCGCCCTCGTCGGGCTCGGGTCGACGACCGGGTGTTCGGCACGTGCCGTTCGCTTCACTCGGGATCCCTTCGGCCTGGGGGTCGCCTCCGGGGACCCGAGCCCCGACGGAATCGTGCTCTGGGCCCGACTCGGCGCGGATGCACTCCTCGAGGCCGGAGCCTCGGAGCGGGCGGCCCCGGTCGGCTGGGAGTTGGCTGCAGACGACGGCTTCCGTGACATCGTCCGCTCCGGTCGCACCGAGGCGCGCCCTGAACTCGGCCACTCGGTTCACCTCGAACTCGAAGGCCTCGACCCGGCTCGCGAGTACTTCTACCGCTTCCACGCCGGGGACGCCGTGAGCCCCGTCGGCCGCACGAAGACGGCGCCCCTGCGCGCCGACACACCGGACCGATTCGACTTCGCCTTCGCTTCGTGTCAGCACTACGAGCAGGGCCACTACACCGCCCTTCGCCACCTGTCGGAGGAGTCGATCGACGCCGTCGTCCACCTCGGAGACTACATCTACGAGACGGCCGCCGTGGACGGCCGGCCGCGCCATCACGGCGCCCCGGAGACGTACACCCTCGACGACTACCGGCGTCGGTACACCCTCTACCGCTCGGACCCCGACCTGCAGGCCGCCCACCACGCCGCTCCGTGGATCGTCACCACCGACGACCACGAGGTCGACAACGACTACGCCGGAGCCAGCGCCGACGACGACCAGAGCCCGGAGGCACTCCTTCTCCGCCGGGCCGCAGCCTATCAGGCGTTCTACGAGTTCCTGCCGCTTCGCCGGTCCTCGATGCCGTCCGGCCCGGACATGCGGATCTACCGGAGGCTCGACTTCGGTGCGCTACTCGGGATGTACGTGCTCGACACGCGCCAGCATCGGAGCGACCAACCGTGCGGAGCCGACTTCAGCCCGACGTGTGACGAGCACCTCGATCCGGCTCGCGGCCTCCTCGGAGACGCACAACGCCGTTGGCTCTTCGACGGATTGAAGGACTCGTCCACACGGTGGAACGTCCTGGCCCAGCAGGTCCTCATGGCCCGCTTCCGCACGTACGACGACGCCGGCGCCGAGGTGTACTCGATGGACAAGTGGGACGGGTACCCCGCCGAGCGCCGTCGCGTGCTCGAGGCGCTCGGCGCGCCCGGTGTACGGAACCCGGTCGTCATCACCGGTGACCTGCACTCGAACTGGGTGAGTCGACTGCACGAGGACTTCTCGGACGAGCGGTCACGGGTGATCGCCACCGAGTTCGCCGGCACGTCGCTGACCTCGGGCGGGAATGGACTCGAACAGCACCCGATCGGCGCGCGCGCCCTCCCACACAACTTCCACTTCGACTTCTACAACTCGCAGCGGGGCTACGTCGTGGTCTCGGTCACCCCCGACCGATGGACGTCGACGTACCGTCGGGTGTCGACCGTGGAGGCACCGGGGGGCGCCGTGGACACGCTCGGAACCTTCGTGGTCGAGGACGGCCGGCCGGGGGCGGTGCCCGGCTGACGGCGGGAGAAACCATTGCCTCCAACTCGCTGTATGTATCGGGCAACGGGGATCGCCCCTGGGAGAGTTCGGATGACGTCGAAGACGTGGTGGCTGGGCCGCTCGGCACTTCTCATGGCCGTCGCCTCCGCCCTACCGGCGCCGGCTGCGGGCCAGACGGTACTCGGCACCGTCTTCGACAGCCGAACGGGTGACCCGCTCCCGATCGCGCGCGTGTCTCTCGAGGACATCGAGGGCCGGGAGGTCGACGCGACCCTGGCCACTGGATCGGGCCTCTTCCGCCTGACCGCCCCGAGCGAGGGGGCCTACGTCCTCGTCGGCAGCACGATCGGAGGCACACCGTACCGCCAGGGCCCGATCGTCCTGGCCCCCGCACAGGAAGTGTCCGTCGAGTTCGTCCTCCCTTCGGCCGTCATGGAGTTGACCGGGCTCACCGTCGAGGTGGAGCGACGGGTGCAGAAGCTGGAGATGAACGGCTTCTACGACCGGGCACTGATCGGGTCCGGCATCCACATCGATGCCGTCGACCTCGACCGACGCACGTCCAACTCCGTCGGAGACATCCTCCGGATGGTGCCGGGTGTGCGGCTCCCGAACTCCAGTGTGCCGGGCCGCTCGTACATCCTCTTCAGCGCGGCTGAGCGCGCCGTACTCTACAACGCCCCAGGAACGGTCTGCGCCCCCCGGATCATCCTCGACGGGTACGTCGTGCAGCAGGGTGGCCCGACCCCGTTCGACTTCCTCGTCGACGTCGACGGCCTTCTGAACGCACAGGCGCTCGCCGGGATCGAGGTGTACCGACGTCCCTCCGAGGTCCCGACGCAGTACGGCGGGACTCAGAGCCTCTGCGGCGTCCTGGTCCTCT
The DNA here is from genome assembly GCA_030430625.1 of Gemmatimonadota bacterium. Classification (GTDB taxonomy): domain Bacteria; phylum Gemmatimonadota; class Gemmatimonadetes; order Longimicrobiales; family Gaopeijiaceae; genus UBA2589. Next base: position 2,470 of record JAUIKL010000172.1, on the reverse strand, counting down.
GGTCGGTTCAGGGCGCCTGACACCCCGGACGACTTGCCCCGTTTTCGGACCGGTCGGAGATTGCCGGCCTGACGCCCCATGGGCCCCGACACGACAGCAGGAGCAACGTCATGAGAAGAGCGATCGCGTTTTGCACCGTGGCCATGCTCGTCGCCGCAGCACCGGCGTACGCGCAAAGCCAGAACATGAGCTTCTTCATCACGAGTGCGGGCCCCGGGGACGGCGCCGACCTCGGCGGTCTGGCGGGTGCAGACCAGCACTGCCAGGACCTGGCCTACGCGGTGGGCGTGGGCGACCTCGACTGGCGCGCCTATCTGAGCACCGTCTCGATGGGCGGGGAGTCGGCCGTGAACGCGCGGGACCGCATCGGTGATGGCCCCTGGTACAACCACGCCGGAGACCTGATCGCCTCGAGCGTCTCGCAGCTCCACTCCGACGCCGCCAACCTGACGAAGGAGTCCATCCTGACCGAGCAGGGCAACATGGTGAACGGTCGCGGCGACTCCCCGAACATGCACGATATCCTCACCGGCTCGAACATGGACGGAACGGTCAGCACGGCCGAAGGACACGACGCCTGCTCCAACTGGACGAGCAGCGGTGAGGGCAGCGCGGCCGTCGGCCACCACGACCGCCAGGGTGGCGGCCAGAACCCCACGTCCTGGAACTCCGCACACGGCTCGCGGGGGTGCAGCCAGGAGAACCTGCAGGGCACCGGGGGCAACGGGTACTTCTACTGCTTCGCGACCAACGGCCCGAGCCAATTCCTCAGAGACTGACCGCACGGATGTCTCGAACGCTGGTCATCGGGGCCCTCCTCGTGGGGGCCCCGTTCGTTCAGGGGGGCTGCGCCGCCCAGGAGCAGGAGATGGACAGGTGGGGGATCACGGCCGTCGACGGCCTCGAGCTCGGCCACCACACCCTCGACGAACGAATGACCGGCTGTACGGTGGTGGTAGCGCGGGAGGGGGCGATCGGTGGGGTCGATGTGCGTGGGGGCTCTCCTGGCACACGGGAGATCGCCCTGCTCGACCCGGTCAATCGGATCGAACGAGTCAACGCGGTCGTCCTCTCGGGCGGCTCCGCCTTCGGGTTGAGCACGGCCGACGGCGTGATGCGCTACCTCGACGAACAGAACGTCGGGCACCCCGTCGGGCGCGGGAAGGTCGTCCCGATCGTGACCGGCGCCATCCTCTTCGACCTCGGCCTCGAGGGTGACCGCAAGATCAGACCCGGCCCCGAGTGTGGATACGCCGCCGCTGCCGGCGCTTCGACGGCTACGGCCGCCGAAGGTTCTGTCGGCGCCGGCGCGGGTGCCACGGTCGGCAAGATGCAGGGGGCCGGCCGCTCGATGCGGGGTGGCTTCGGGACCGCGTCGATCACGCTCGAAAGTGGTCTGACCGTGGCCGCCGCGGTGGCCGTGAACGCCGTCGGCGACATCATCGATCCGGCCACGGGCGAAGTCGTGGCCGGTGCCCTCGCGCCCGACGGGAGCTTCGTCGACATGCGCCGGGTGCTCCGGGGCGAAGTCCCCGATCCGGCAGACCCGGACGCCGCCGCGGAGCCGACGACCGCCGGCGGGAACACGACGATCGGGATCGTCGCGACCAACGCAGTCCTCTCCAAGACCGAGTCGACGAAGGTCGCCCAGATGGCGCAGGACGGCTTCGCTCGCGCGATCTACCCCGCCCACACGGCCGGCGACGGCGACACCGTCTTCTCCCTGGCTACGGGCCGTTGGGAGGGCGAGGCGAACGTCTCGGTCGTCGGCGCCCTGGCTGCCGATGTCATGGCGGAGGCCATCCTGCGCGCCGTTCGGATGGCCGAGAGCCTGGACGGCATCCCCTCCGTCTCGGAGCTGGGACGCTGAGCGGAGCCGATGGGGGCCTCATGGGCCTCCAACTCGGGGCGCTGATCGTCTACTCCCTCGGCCTCGTCGTATTCGGGCTGGTGGTGTCCCGGCGTATACAGGGCACGAGTTCGTTCTTCGTCGCCGACCGCGCCTTCGGGCCGGGCATGGTCTTCTCGACCTTCCTGGCCGCGAACATCGGCGCCGGGTCGGTCATCGCGGCGTCCGAACTCGGCTACAACGTCGGCGTCTCCGCGTGGTGGTACGTCGGCTCGGCGGGTATCGGGCAGCTCCTCTTCGCCTTCTTCGTCGGCCCGCGCATCTGGCGCATCGCGACCGAGCACGAGCTCCTCACCGCCGGCGATTACCTGGAACTCCGTTACGGCACCGTCGTCCGCGCGATCGTGGCGTCGATCCTCTGGATCGGCACACTGGCCATTCTGGCGGCCCAGATGATCGCGATGTCGAACATCCTCGAGTGGGTCCTCGGCGCTCCGCGCTGGGTCGGTGCCACGCTGGGCGGGGTCATCATGGTCGTGTACTTCGGGGCCGGAGGACTCCTGACGACGGCGTGGGTCAACCTCATCCAGCTCGTCGTCCTCATCGTCGGACTCGGTGTGG